>JAISPO010000057.1 GCA_031274855.1 Zoogloeaceae bacterium
GGGGCGCATCTTGATTCAGGAAGCCTTTGAGACGGTTGCAAAAACACTGGATAAGGCCGGAGTCCGCTATCTGGTTGTGGGCGGGCTGGCTGTGATCGCGCATGGCTATGTGCGGCTGACAACGGACATAGATATTGTCCTTGCGCTTGATGCGCAGAATATTCATCGCGCTTTCGATGCTCTTGCCGAAGCGGGGTACCGGCCCAGTGTGCCGATAAAGGCCGATGGTTTTGGTGACGCGGCGCAGCGAAACCAGTGGCGTAAAGAAAAAGGGATGAGGGTTCTGAATTTCTTTAGTCCGAAATTTCCGCTGGCAGGGGTTGATGTCTTTGTGTATGAGCCTTTCGATTTTGCCTTGGAGTATGAGAAGGCAATGCAGGTTGAGCTTCGGCCTGATATTTCGGTTCGGTTTGCCACGGTTTCCGCCCTGATTCGCATGAAGCAGGAGGCTGGACGCGCAAAGGATATCGACGATATTCAGCATCTGAGATACACTGAAGAAAATGAGGGGAAAAGTGATGGATAAAGCCGTGGATTGGGGAAAGACAACTTTCGAAGGTGTTCGCCGTGAGCAAGTCCGGCGGGCGTTGATGTTGTCTCCCAGAGAGCGGCTGGAGGCGCTGTATGATCTGGAGCGTCTCGGTAATTTCCTGCGTAATGCCCCGCGCAAAAATCAGGCGGCGGGGGAGTCTTCCACTGATAACCGCCGCAGCGCATAAGCTGGATTTCGCGGTACTCAACTCGGTTTCGGTTCTGTTTCACGTGAAACACTGCGACTAAGGTTTCACGTGAAACTCAAAACCGGCTGCGACCGGCGTATCATGGCGCCTCTTTTTGTTTGCGCTGCATCGGTCTTATTCAATGTTGTTCCCCACTCATTTCGATGTCATTGTGATTGGCGGCGGCCATGCCGGAACGGAGGCTGCGTTGGCGGCAGCGCGGGCGGGGGCGGGGACTTTGCTGTTGACCCACAACATCGAAACTCTGGGGGCGATGTCGTGCAACCCTTCGATTGGCGGCATCGGCAAGGGACATTTGGTCAAAGAGGCGGATGCGCTGGGCGGGGCGATGGCGGCGGCTACGGACGAGGCGGGCATCCAGTTTCGGATTCTCAATGCCTCGAAGGGGCCGGCGGTGCGGGCGACGCGGGCGCAGGCCGACCGGCAGCTTTACCGGCAGGCAATCCGCATGCGGCTGGAAAATCAGGCGGGTTTGACGATCTTCCAGCAGGCGGTCGATGATCTGATTTTGACCGGCGACCGCGTTACCGGCGTCGTTACCGCGCTTGGCGTCCGCTTTGAAGCGCGGACAGTGGTGCTGACGGCGGGCACTTTTCTCAACGGGCTGGTGCATGTCGGTCTTGAGAATTACCGCGCGGGGCGCTTTGGCGATCCGCCGTCGCTGAATCTGGCGCAACGGCTGCGCGAGCTTCAGCTTCCGGCAGGCAGGCTCAAAACGGGGACGCCGCCGCGTCTCGACGGCAAGACCATTAATTTTTCGGCGATACAGCGCCAGTCCGGTGACGAGCCGGTGCCGGTGTTTTCCTTTCTGGGCAAGCCGGAACAACACCCGCAACAAATTCCCTGCTGGATTACCCATACCAATCCGCGAACTCACGACATCATCCGCGCCGGTCTGGATCGCTCGCCGATGTTTACCGGCGTGATCGAAGGCGTCGGCCCGCGCTACTGTCCCTCCATCGAGGACAAAATTCACAAGTTTTCCGGCAAGGACGAGCATCAGGTGTTTCTGGAACCGGAAGGCTTGACCACCCACGAGTATTACCCGCAGGGGGTGTCGACCAGCCTGCCTTTCGATGTCCAGATTGCGCTGGTCAGGTCGATCCGCGGCTTGGAGAACGTCCACATCACCCGTCCGGGGTACGCGATCGAATACGATTATTTCGATCCGCGCAATCTCAAAACCTCGCTGGAAACCAAATCCATCCGCGGATTGTTTTTTGCCGGTCAGATCAACGGCACGACCGGCTATGAGGAGGCGGCGGCGCAAGGGCTGCTTGCCGGTATCAATGCGGCGCGGCAGGCGAAGGGCGACGCGCCCTGGTCGCCTCGGCGCGACGAAGCCTATATCGGGGTGATGGTGGATGATCTGGTCACCCGTGGAGTTTCGGAGCCGTACCGGATGTTCACCAGCCGCGCCGAATACCGCCTGAGCCTGCGCGAAGATAATGCCGACCTGCGCCTGACTGAAACCGGCCGCCGTTTGGGGCTGGTGGATGATGTCCGCTGGGCCGCTTTCGACCGCAAACGGGAAGCCATTGAGCGCGAGGTTCAGCGTTTGCGCGATGTGTGGGTTAGCCCGAGGCGGGTCGATGATATTGAGGCAATCCGTGTCGTCGGCAAGCCGCTGGAACGGGAGTACCGGCTGTTCGATCTCCTGCGCCGCCCCGAAACCCGTTATGCCGATTTGATGACTCTGCCGGAGGCGGGCGTGGGCGTGAGCGCGGCGGACGTGATTGAACAGGTGGAAATTCAGGCGAAATATCAAGGCTATATCGAACGCCAGCGCACGGATGTGGCGAAAGCCGAGGCCGGTGAAAATCTGGCCTTGCCGCCCAATCTCGACTACCGGCAGGTGCATGGCCTGTCGATTGAGGTACAACAGAAGCTCAACCAGTTCCGGCCCGAAACGCTGGGGCAGGCGTCGCGCATTCAGGGTATTACACCGGCGGCGATTTCCCTGCTGCTGGTGCATCTGAAAAAATCGCACAGGGCCGCCGCATGACGCTCAATGAAGGAATCCATGCGCTTGGGCTGACGATGCCGCCGGACGCCGGGGAAAAGCTGGAACGCTATTTGACGCTGCTGCAAAAGTGGAATCGCGTGTATAACCTGACGGCCATCCATGACCGCGAGCAAATGGTGACGCATCATCTTCTGGATTCCCTTGCCGTGCTGCCGCATTTGAAAAACATCCATTCCCTTGCCGATGTTGGCAGCGGCGGCGGTTTGCCGGCGCTGCCGCTGGCGATTTGCCGTCCCGATCTGCAAGTGACTTCTGTAGAATCCAACCAGAAAAAAGCCGCCTTCCAGCAGCAGGCGAAAATCGAATTGGACTTGTCTAATGTGAGTATTCACTGCGCCCGCAGTGAAGCCATGACGGGCACTTTCGATGCCGTTATTTCGCGGGCCTTTGCCGAGTTGGCGGAGTTTGTCCGTCTGGCGGGGCATCTTGCGCGGCGTTTGCTGGCGATGAAGGGGGCGTATCCCGAAGCCGAGTTGGGCAAGTTGCCGCCAGAGTGGCGCTTGGTTGAAGCCGTACCGTTAACCGTCCCCGGACTCGGCGCGGAAAGACATTTGATCGTTCTGGAGAGAAGCTGATGCATATTTTCGCCATTGCCAACCAGAAGGGCGGGGTCGGCAAAACCACTACTTCGGTCAATCTGGCCGCCGCCCTGACTTTGCAGGGGCAGCGTACTTTGCTTGTCGACCTCGATCCGCAAGGCAATGCCACGATGGGCAGCGGCATCGACAAGAACGGCCTGCAATGCTCCGTTTATCACTTGCTGGTCGGGCTGGCGAATTTGCCGCAAGCGCGGCTGCGCGCGGAAAGCGGCGGCTACGACGTGCTGCCGGCCAATCGCGATCTGGCCGGCGCGGAAATCGAACTGGTCGAACTGGAGCGGCGCGAGCTTCGCCTCAAGGAAGCGCTGGCCGAACATGCGGCCGATTATGATTTTGTCCTCATCGACTGCCCGCCCTCCCTGTCGCTGCTGACCCTGAACGGCCTGTGCGCCGCGCATGGCGTCGTTATTCCGATGCAGTGCGAATATTTCGCGCTGGAAGGGCTGTCCGATCTCGTCAACACCATCAAGAAAGTTCATGCCAACCTGAACCGCGACTTGAAGATCATCGGCCTGCTGCGCGTGATGTACGACCCGCGCTCAACCCTGTCGAATCAGGTGTCGGCGCAACTTGAACAGCATTTCGGCGACAAGGTGTTCAGGACGGTGGTGCCGAGAAATGTCCGCCTCGCCGAAGCGCCCAGCTATGGGATGCCCGGCATACTGTTCGACAAGAACGCCAAAGGTTCTCAGGCGTATCTCAACTTTGCGATCGAAATGATAGAGCGCGTCCAATCCTGGAAGGAATGAAGTCATGACTCCCCCTAAAATGAAAGGTCTGGGCCGCGGCCTCGACGCCTTGCTGGCCGCCAACAGCACGCCGGAAGCCAGCCGTCAGGAAACGCTGCCGGTCGGCGCGCTGCAACCCGGCAAATACCAGCCGCGCACGCGCATGGATCCAGGCTCGCTGGAAGAACTGGCGGCCTCGATCAAGGCGCAGGGTTTGATCCAGCCGATTTCGGTGCGGCCCGTCGCCGCCAACCGTTACGAAATCATCGCCGGTGAACGCCGCTGGCGCGCCGCGCAAATCGCCGGTCTGACCGACGTGCCGGTGCTGATCCGCGAGATTCCCGATAACGCTGTACTGGCGATGTCGCTGATTGAAAACATCCAGCGCGAGGATTTGAACCCGCTGGAAGAAGCCGCCGGTTTGCAGCGGCTGATTGACGAATTCGGCATGACGCATCAGCAGGCGGCGGATGCCGTCGGACGTTCGCGTTCCGCGGCCAGCAATCTGCTGCGCCTGCTGCAACTGGCCAAACCGGCGCGGGATATGCTGATGGCGGGCGATATCGAAATGGGCCACGCCCGCGCCCTGTTGCCGCTGCCCAAAGGCGAGCAGGGGCGGCTGGCCGGCGTTGCCGTGGAGAAGGGCTGGTCGGTGCGCGAAACTGAGCGCGCCGTCGCCCGCGAACTCAATCCGCCTGCGCCCAAGGCCGGCAAGGTGGTCAACCGCGATCTGGCGCGCCTCGAAGAAGACCTCGCCGATAATCTCGGCGCGGCGGTCAAGATCGCGGCCAATCGTAAAGGCGTCGGCAGCCTGACCATCCGCTTCGCCAGTCTCGATCAACTCGACGGATTGTTGACGCGCCTGACCAGCAAGTCGCCAGCCAATTGAAGTTCGTTTGTGTTGCCGCAACAAATCGATTTGAGATTCGGTTAGAATCAGTTTGTTTTTTGATGGCTGCTCATCTGGATGGAAGCTCGGAATGGGTCGCCGGCGTGGGTAGGACAAGCGTTCCGGCGTACGATGGCATGGCAGTTGATTGTTAGTCTCTCACTTGCCGTGATTGCCGTAATTGTCGCCGGTTGGCATGGGTTCTTGTCTGCCATGCTGGGAGGTAGCATTGGCGTCATCGGCGTTCTGGTGTTTGCGCTTGTCAGCAGGCGCGCCGAAGGCGACTCGCGCAGCGTGATTCGTATCGCTTTGCGCGCGGAAGCTGCCAAGATGCTGGTCATCGTTGTGCTGTTGTGGTTGGCGTTTGTCGCTTATCATAAGATGGTAGTACTGGCGTTCTTGGGCGCCTTTGCAGTTTCGGTCCTGTTATCGGGGCTTGCTTTTGCAGTATCTGGTAATCAACTGACTTCGCAACCGATTTCGAATTCTTCTAAGGTTTGACATGTCTGCCGCAGAATCGACGCTTACCCCAACCGGTTATATCAGCCACCATCTGACTTTCCTCCAAAAGCCCATCAGTACGGGCGATTTCTGGGTTCTCCATGTCGACACCATCGCTGTGTCGATTTTGCTTGGCGTGATTTCCCTTGGCTTCCTCTGGTGGGTCGTGCGCGACGCCACCTCCGGCGTGCCTTCCCGCCGCCAAGCCTTCGTCGAGCTGGCCATCGAATTCATCGACAATCAGGTCAAAGGCATTTTCCACGGTGATCGTCATAGCTTCGTCGCGCCGGCGGCGCTGACCGTGTTCGTCTGGGTGCTGATGATGAACGCGATGGACTTCCTGCCGGTCGACTGGATGGCGCTTTTCTACACGCATGTGCTCGGCCAGCATACTTTCCGCGGCGTGCCGACGGCCGATGTCAATACCACTTTCGCGCTGGCGCTCGCTGTCTGGTTCCTGATGATTTTCTACAGCATCAAGGTCAAGGGCCTGGGTGGCTGGGTGCACGAATTGTTCTGCTCGCCCTTCGGCAAGCACCCGCTGCTATGGCCGGCCAACCTGCTGCTCAACATCATCGAGTACCTGTCCAAGCCGCTGTCGCACTCGCTGCGTCTCTACGGCAACATGTACGCGGGCGAAATCATTTTCCTGCTGCTCGGCGTTTGGGCGGCCACCGGCTTGGCCGGTACTGTTTTCGGCGCTCTGCTTGGCGCCGGCTGGGCGATTTTCCACATCCTGATCGTTGTGCTCCAAGCCTTCATTTTCATGATGTTGACAGTCGTCTATCTCTCGATGGCGCACGAAAGCCACTAACCTGTTTTCCCCCTCAATCAATCGCAATCAGTAACGAAAGGACGCAACAATGGAAAAGCTTCAATTTCTGGCTCTGATTCAAGCCTACACCGGTGTTGGCATCGGTCTCATGATCGGTCTTGGCGCTGCCGGCGCTTGTATCGGCATCGGCATCATGGCCAGCCGCTTCCTCGAAGCCGCTGCCCGTCAACCGGAAATGATGCCCACCCTGCAAGCCAAGGTCTTCCTGCTGCTCGGTCTGATCGACGCTTCCTTCATTATCGGTGTCGGCCTCGCCATGCTGTTTGCCTTCGGCAACCCGCTGCTTGCCGCCATCGGCTGATTGACGGCCACGACCCCAACCGACCACTAGCGGTGGAATCATGGACATCAATCTGACCCTTATTTCCCAGGCGGCCACCTTTGCCATTTTCATCTGGTTTACGGTCAAGTTTGTCTGGCCGTATCTGCGGACTGCCATCGACACCCGGCAGAAAACCATCGCCGAGGGTTTGGCTGCCGCCGAACGGGGCAAGCTCGATCTCGAACTGGCGTCGCGCCGTTCCGCCGACGTGTTGCGCGAGACCAAGGACAAATCAGCCGACCTTCTGGCCCAAGCCGAGCGCCGCGGTCAGCAAATCATCGAGGAGGCCAAGGCCGCTGCGCGCGTCGAAGCCGACAAAGTGGTTGCTGCTGCCAAGGCGGAAATCGATCAGGAAGCCGAACGCGCCAAGCAGTCCTTGCGCGAGCGCGTTGCCGGTCTGGCGGTTGCCGGCGCCGAGAAAATCCTGCGGCGGGAAATCAATGCCGGCGCTCACGCCGACATGTTGACCGCCCTGAAACAGGAACTCTGATCCCATGGCCGAGACCGCCACTATCGCCAGACCGTACGCGGAAGCCGCCTTCTCTCTGGCGCACCAGCAGAAAGCCTTGCCGGACTGGTCGGAGGCGCTTGAGCGCCTCGCCCAGCTTGCCGGCGACGCGCAAACCGATGCCCTGATCGGCAATCCCAATGTCGCCTCCGGCCAGATTGAGGATTTGTTCCGCGCTGTCGGCGGCAAGAATGCCGAAGTCGGCAACTTCGTCCATCTGCTGACCCGGAATGGCCGTCTGGCCTGCCTGCCCGAAATCGCCGCCCAGTTTCACGCGATGAAGCAGGACGAGGAAGGCGTGCGCGAAGGCGTCGTTCATTCTGCCTTCCCGCTGAACGAAAACCAGTTGCGCGACCTGAAGACTCTGCTCGAAGGCCGCTTTGGCCGTCTACAGCTTTCGGTGAAAGTCGATCCGGCTTTGATCGGCGGCGTCAAAGTCGTCGTCGGCGATCAAGTTCTCGATACCTCCGTGAGCGGCAAGCTGGCAGCCATGCGCGCGGCCCTGAACAGTTAGGAGAAATTTCCATGCAGTTGAATCCTTCCGAGATCAGCGAACTGATCAAGAACAAAATCCAGAATCTGGATGGCGCCAGCGAAGTGCGCACCCAGGGGACGGTCGTTTCCGTTACCGACGGCATTTGCCGCGTTTATGGCCTTGCCGACGTCATGCAGGGCGAAATGCTGGAGTTCCCCGGCAACACCTTCGGCATGGCGCTCAACCTTGAGCGCGACTCCGTGGGCGCTGTGGTGCTCGGCGAGTACGGGCATATCACCGAAGGCGATATCGTCAAGACCACCGGCCGCATTCTCGAAGTGCCCATCGGCCCCGAGCTGATTGGCCGCGTCGTCAATTCCCTCGGCCAGCCGATCGACGGCAAAGGCCCGATCAATGCCAAGGAAACCGACAAAATCGAAAAGGTCGCGCCGGGCGTCATTTGGCGTAAATCGGTTTCGCAGCCGGTGCAAACCGGCCTCAAGTCGGTTGACGCCATGGTGCCGATTGGCCGCGGTCAGCGCGAGTTGATCATCGGCGACCGCCAGACCGGCAAGACCGCGGTGGCGATCGACACCATCATCAACCAGAAGGGCAAAGACCTGATTTGTATTTATGTCGCCGTCGGCCAGAAGGCCTCGTCGATCATGAACGTGGTCAAGAAGCTGGAAGAGCATGGCGCGATGGCTTACACCATCGTCGTTGCCGCCTCGGCTTCCGAATCCGCCGCCATGCAGTTCATCGCCCCGTACTCTGGCTGCACCATGGGCGAATACTTCCGCGATCGCGGTCAGGATGCCCTGATTATTTACGACGACTTGACCAAGCAGGCTTGGGCCTATCGTCAGATTTCCCTGCTGTTGCGCCGTCCGCCGGGCCGCGAAGCCTATCCGGGCGACGTGTTCTATTTGCACTCCCGTCTGCTTGAGCGCGCCGCGCGCGTGAACGAGGAGTACGTCGAGAACTTCACCAAGGGCGCGGTCAAAGGCAAGACCGGTTCGCTGACGGCGCTGCCCGTGATCGAAACGCAGGCCGGCGACGTTTCCGCCTTCGTGCCGACCAACGTGATTTCGATTACCGACGGTCAGATCTTCCTTGAGACCAGCCTGTTCAACGCCGGTATCCGTCCGGCCATCAACGCCGGTATTTCGGTGTCCCGCGTTGGCGGCGCTGCCCAGACCAAGGCTATCAAGAAACTCGGCGGCGGTGTCCGTCTCGCGCTGGCGCAGTACCGCGAACTTGCGGCCTTCGCCCAGTTTGCTTCCGACCTCGACGAAGCCACCCGCAAGCAGTTGGAGCGTGGCCGCCGCGTCACCGAGTTGATGAAGCAGCCGCAATATGCGCCGATGTCCGTGGCGGAAATGGCAGTCTCGCTGTTCTCCATCAACCAGGGTTACTTCGATGACGTCGACGTGGCCAAGCTGCTGCAATTCGAAGCTGATCTGCACAAGTACATGAAAGCGAGCCAAGGCGCGCTCATGGACAAGATTCAGTCCAGCAAGGATCTCGACAAGGATGGCGAGGCGGCTTTGGCGGCGGCAGTGACCGAGTTCAAGAAGAACTGGGTCTAAGCGCCACTCGGGAGATGCGAGATGCCTAGCGGCAAAGAGATTCGGACGAAGATTTCTTCGTTCCAGAACACCAGAAAAATCACCAAGGCCATGGAGATGGTGGCCGCGTCGAAAATGCGCAAAGCGCAGGATCGGATGCGGGCCGCCCGGCCATATTCCGAGAAGATCCGCCGTCTGGCGGCGAACCTCTCGGCGGCGACCCTTGCCGATTATCGCCATCCTTTCCTGGCGAAAAATCAACCGGCAGGGGATGCCGGCAAGCCGAAGCGCGTCGGCCTGATTCTGGTGACGACTGACAAGGGCCTGTGCGGCGGCCTCAATACCAACGTCCTGCGCCAGGTCGTGAACTCGATGCGCCAATGGGAAACCGATGGCGCGGCAGAGATTCGCGTGACGGCCATTGGCAACAAGGGCTTCGGCTTCATGCAGCGTCTGGGCGCCAAGGTGGTCTCGGAAGTGACCCACCTCGGCGACACCCCGCATCTGGAGAAGCTGATCGGCCCGGTCAAGGTGATGATCGACGCGGTGCAAAACGGCGAGCTTGATGTGATTTATCTCGCTTACACCCGCTTCATCAACACCATGAAGCAGGAGCCGGTCATTGAGCAACTGCTGCCGCTGACCGGCGAGCGGCTGGGGACTCATCAGGGTCACTGGGATTACCTCTACGAGCCGGAAGCGAGCGTTGTCATCGACGATCTGCTGATTCGCTACGTCGAGGCGCTGATCTACCAGAGCGTTGCCGAGAACATGGCTTCCGAGCAATCGGCGCGCATGGTGGCGATGAAGGCGGCGACTGACAACGCCGGCAACGTCATCAAGGAACTCCAACTGGCCTACAACAAGGCCCGTCAGGCGTCGATTACCAAGGAAATCTCCGAAATCGTCGGCGGTGCCGCTGCGATTGCCGGTTAACAGAATCTAGAACTGAGGAAAACGATCATGAGTCAAGGAAATATCGTACAGTGCATCGGCGCCGTAGTGGACATCAAGTTTCCCCGTGATGCCATGCCCAAGGTTTACGACGCCCTCCTGCTCGACGAGCCGGCGGGCAGCATGGGCGAAGCCGGCCTGACCTTCGAAGTGCAGCAGCAGCTTGGTGACGGCATTGTCCGTACCATCGCCATGGGCTCCTCCGATGGCCTGCGGCGCGGCATGAAGGTCAAGGGTACCGGCGCTGCCATTTCGGTGCCGGTCGGCAACGGTACGCTGGGCCGCGTCATGGACGTGCTTGGCCGTCCGATCGACGAGCGCGGCCCCGTGCAATGCGACGAGCGCCGCCCGATTCACGCTGTTGCCCCGAAGTTCGACGAACTGTCGCCCGCGACCGAGTTGCTGGAAACCGGCATCAAGGTTATCGACCTGGTCTGCCCGTTTGCCAAGGGCGGCAAGGTCGGTCTGTTCGGCGGCGCTGGCGTCGGCAAGACCGTGAACATGCTGGAACTGATTAACAACATCGCCAAGCAGCACTCCGGCCTGTCCGTATTCGCGGGCGTCGGCGAGCGCACCCGCGAAGGCAACGACTTCTACCATGAAATGTCCGACGCCAAAGTTATCGATCAGGACAATCTCGCCAACTCCAAGGTGGCGATGGTGTTCGGCCAGATGAACGAGCCGCCCGGCAACCGTCTGCGCGTCGCGCTGACCGGCCTGACCATGGCCGAGCGTTTCCGCGATGAAGGCCGCGACATCCTGTTCTTCGTCGACAACATTTACCGCTACACGCTGGCCGGTACCGAAGTCTCCGCCCTCTTGGGCCGGATGCCTTCCGCGGTGGGCTATCAGCCGACGCTGGCCGAAGAAATGGGCAAGCTGCAAGAGCGCATCACCTCGACCAAGGTTGGCTCGATCACCTCGATTCAGGCCGTGTATGTACCGGCGGACGACCTTACCGACCCGTCGCCTGCGACCACCTTCCTGCACCTCGACTCGACCGTCGTGCTGTCGCGCGACATCGCCGCCCTCGGTATTTATCCGGCGGTCGATCCGCTCGACTCCACCTCGCGACAGCTTGATCCGCTGGTCGTCGGCGAAGACCACTACCAGACGGCTCGCCGCGTGCAAGCCACGCTGCAACGCTACAAGGAACTGCGCGACATCATCGCCATTCTCGGCATGGACGAACTCTCGCCCGATGACAAGCTGGCCGTCGCCCGCGCCCGCAAGATTCAGCGTTTCCTGTCGCAGCCGTTCCACGTCGCCGAAGTGTTCACCGGCACGCCGGGCAAGTACGTCTCCCTCAAGGACACGATCAAGGGCTTCAAGATGATCGTCGAGGGCGAATGCGACAGCCTGCCCGAACAGGCGTTCTACATGGTCGGCAGCATCGAGGAAGCCTTCGAAAAGGCCAAGACCATCCAGTAAGCCACGCACAATAAGGGAACGCTATGGCCATGACCATTCATGTCGACGTCGTCAGCGCCGAGGAGTCCATCTTCTCCGGCCTGGCGGAGTTTGTCGTCCTGCCGGGCGAAGTGGGCGAACTGGGCATTCTGCCCGGCCACATGCCCTTGATGACGCGCATCAAGCCGGGCGCTGTCCGTCTGAAACTTCAGGGTCAGGCGCAAGAGGAATTGATCTTCGTCGCCGGCGGCCTGCTCGAAGTACAACCCGGTCTTGTCACCGTGCTTGCCGATACCGCCATTCGCGGCAAGGACCTCGATCAAGCCAAGGCGCTCGAAGCCAAGAAAATGGCTGAAGAAGCCATGGCGCATCAAGCCTCCAAGCTCGACTACGCCCGCGCCCAAGCCGAACTGGCCGAAGCCATGGCCCAGTTGGCGGCTATCGAGCGGTTGCGCAAGGTCAAGCACCACTGACGCAAGCAAGCGCATCACCCTAAAAAGGCGGCCTTGGCCGCCTTTTTTCATGGGTGAAGTTTTCAAAGTTCAGAGTTGGGCTGCGCGGGTGTGTTGCAGCAACTGCTCTGTGATTTCGCGCCAACTCTCGTCATTGAAAAACATGTGACCTGCGCCGGAAAGCTGGTGCAGCCTGCTTCCCTGCACCAAGTGGGCACTCGCTTTCCCGGCGCTCGCGGGCATCAGCGGATCTTCTGTGCCGTGCAGAACGAGAAAGGGACACCGCTCCCTGGGGAGTGATTGATCCAGATGAGGCAGGGTACTCATCGCGTGGATATGGTGCGCGGCAATTTGGGCGTTGCGAGGGTCGCCTTCATAAAGATGACGGGTGTAAGCGATGGCGGCTTGCTCGTCGAATGGCCGGGAGCCATTGAGAAAACGCCAGCTCGCAAGCCAGCCTGGAAGATCGCGGACAAAATCACCCTGCGGCTGGTTGCGCGTCAATATTTCCCAAGTCGCGTCCGATGCGCTGCTTACACCCAAGCGGCGGGCCAGATCAGGCGAAACGGGCGGACCGGCGGAAATGGAAGTGGCCGATGCGAACCTGCCCGGAAAATAGCACATCGCCATCTGAACAAGATAGCCTCCCATCGAGTGACCCACCAAGTGGATTTGCCTGCTTCCGAACTGCTCAACGAGCGAAATCATGTCGCGGAGCAATTCATCCATCGGGTATTCGGCATCGAAATGGGTCGAAAACCCCGTATCGCGGTGGCTGTAGCGAACGGCAAAGCGTCCCGCCGCGGCAATTTCACGGCAGACCTGTTCCGGCCACCATTGCGCTGGCGCTCCCGCGCCCGGTATCAGCAGGACAAGCGGAGTATTGGCGGCCCCGTAAGTATCGAAATTGAGCCGGACACTCCCGGCAACAATCATTTCTGGCATTGGTTCTCCGAAG
>JAISPO010000045.1 GCA_031274855.1 Zoogloeaceae bacterium
TTGATTGATCTTTGACATGAGAATCTGTAGCATGGAACGGTTTGACTGGCAGGTGTTTCATTGATGAGTAATAAGCGTTTCATTCCCAAACCTAACGGAGAAAACCTCGTGTCTCAAGTTCAAGAAACCAAAATCGTTACCGCCGACGCAACCGCGCTGGGCGTATTCGGCCTAGCTCTCATCACCTTTGTCGCTTCGTCCAGCAAGCTGGGCTGGACATCGAGTAATGCCACTTATCTGATGCCCTGGGCGATTTTCCTCGGTTCCTTTGCCCAGCTATGGGCGGCCGCCATCGACTTCAAACGCAACAACTATTTCGGCGCGATTGTATTGGGCACATTCGGTCTTTTCTGGATTGCCGTCGCCATGTTATGGGCCATTGCCAACGGCTTTTTCGGCGCGGTTCCCGCGAATGCCGACCTCAGCCAATTCGGATTTGCCTGCTTCGGTTACATGTTCTTCTGCGTGTTCATTACCGTCGCCGCCTTCGAAGCCAACAAAGTTTTCGGCGTGATTCTGTCGCTGATCATCGTCCTCCTCGGATCGCTCGGCTTTCAGCTTCTCGGAATCAATAAGGAATTTTTCAGCCCCCTCGCAGGCTGGTCGGAATTCTTCATTTCCATTCTGGGCTTCTACGCCTCCGGCGCAATCTTCCTCAACTCCTTCTTTGGCCGCGTAATCCTGCCTCTCGGCAAGCCAATGGGGTGGGTAAAGAAAGCCTGATTAACAGGTTACAGCTTTTGGTGTTGAGGCTCGCTACGCGAGCCTCAACAAACTTTACTGAACCCTGTAACCTGAACCCTAAGCATCGTTTTGTTCCGGGGAAAGATATTGCCCGGCGTAGCGTTGCGGGATGCGGGCGTCGAGGAACAGGTCGTAGAGATCCGGGTCGATGTGGCCTTCTGCTTTCATCTTCGCCATGATCGCCAGTACTTCGCTGAGGGGCTTGCTCGGTTTGTAGGGCCGGTCTGCGGTAGTCAGCGCCTCGAAAATATCGGCAATCGCCAGCATACGGGCGCGCCAGCTCATTTCTTCGCGGACAAGGCCACGCGGGTAGCCTTTGCCGTCGACCCGCTCGTGATGCGCACCGGCAATTTCCGGCACGTTCCGCAGTTCTTTCGGCAGCGGCAGCGCTTCGAGCATGATGATGGTCTGCATGATGTGCTCGTTGATCTTGTAGCGGTCTTCTTCGGTCAAGGTGCCCTGGCGCACACTGAGGTTGTAAAGCTCGCCGCGGTTGTAGAGATAAGGCGGCGAGTCAAGAGTGAAGCCCCAGCGGTTGTCGACGGAAATTTTGTCTTTGGCCGCGCGTTTGATCAAATGCTCAGGGCTGTCCATCAGGAGTTGCTCGGTGACGGGCAGCGGCGGGTCGAACACGCGGTCCATGCGGGAAAGTTCTTCACGCGAGAGGCCGAGCCGCTTGTCGAGCGTGCGCTGCCAGGTGCGGCCGGCAATCGTTGCCAGCCGGATAATCGTCGCGTCGTCGAGGTATTCGGCGCCGGTGTTGCATGAGGCGACGAAGGCAAAGTCGTCGTCGAGACCGGCCTGTGTTTCGGCGAGCTTGCTGAATTCGGTTTTCGCATCCGCGCCGTCTAGAATCGCGCGTAATGCCGCGATTTCGGCATCGCGCTTGAGCACTTCGAAGCGGGTGCGGATTTCGTGAATCCGGTCATATTTGGTTTCGAGCTTGGTGGCTTTGTCGACAATGTATTCGGGGGTCGCCACCTTGCCCCAATCATGCAGCCACGCCGCGAGCTTGGCTTCTTCCCATCCGCTGGCGTCGAGCATGAAATCCTTGAGCGGCCCTTCGTCCGCCGCGCAGGCGGCTTCGAGGAGCATGTTGAAAACGACAGGCACACGGTGGCAATGGCCGCCGGTGTAATGCGATTTGGTGTCGATGGCTTCGGCGATGATGCTGATTGCCGCGTTGCGCATCTCGATCTCGGCTTTGATCAGGCTTTGTTTTTCCAGCGCGATGGCCGTGGTGTTGGCAATCGCTTCAATGAAGGCGATTTGCTGCGGCTGGAAACTCTGACCGGCGGGCTTGATTGCCTTGAACAAAGCGAGTGCGCCGAGCTGCTCGCGCTCCCGGTTATGCAAGGGTAGGCAAACCACGTCGATTCGCTCCACTGCGGGATCGTTAAATCCCGTCGCAAGATATTCAGTCAGGTCCTGATGGGTGCCGCGGGTGACGCTGATCTGCGTGAGCTTGTTGTGCAGGAGCTTTCTGATTCCGGTTTCTTTTGCCTTCGGCGATATATTTTCCATGCGGAAGAAGCGTCCGGCGCCGCTGCCGTGCGCCCAGCAGATGCACCCTTCGGAGGACGATACGCCGTGGCTGCCGAGCAGAAGAATCATGCCGCCATCGACTTTTGTGACGGCCAGCGTTTCTTGCAGAATGCGTCCGAGCAGCACTTCGAAATCGGATTCGGCGCTGATCACCTCGGCAATCGAGAGCAGCTTTTCAACGTCGCTTTTCATGTGCCGGACGCCTTCGCTCAGGGCGCGAATTTCGGCCAGGCCGGAGTTGCCTTCATCCATCTCTCCGGCGCCACCCAATTCGACATCGTGCATCGACCGGGTCAGGGCGCGCAGGGGCCGCTCGATGCGGCGCGCGACGACAATCAGGAGCGAACCGGCAAGAAGCAGGATGCCCCCCATTCCGATGGTTGTGTAACGCAGGTAATCAAGCGCGGATTGAGGCAACTCGTCAAGCGGAATCCCAAGCGCCATGACCTCTCTGGGGCCGTCGAGAAATGTCAGTTCTTCGATTGATACGGCCCATGACCGGCCTGCGGCATCCCGAAAGTCGAAGCGCTGCCGCACGCCGTCGAAATAGGCCCGCACTCCCGCCGTCATGCTTGGCGGCAGATCCGCGAGCGTCTGGATGACATCATGCCGCCGCGTAATACTGTTTCCCTGAGCGCCGTTGTTTCCCTGAGTGCCGTTGACGGCGGCAATCAGGGTACCGTTCGGCCTGAGCAGCGCGAGTTGCGAACTTGGAGTCGGCAGGGTTTCCGAAAGATGGGCCGACACTTCAAGGAGGTCGATGGTGATCGCGACAACGGCCCGGCCGCTACTGGACTTCTTCGCGTAGATCATGCCGGCAACCGGCATGACGCTGAAAAGGAGCGGCCCGACTTCCACCAGTTCGTTCGACGCCATGGCCGCTTTGTACCAAGCCCTTTCGCGCGGATCGTAGTCCTGCGGTCCAAGCAGCCTGTGCAACAGCAGCTTCATGTCTTTGTCGTAGAACAATCGCTCAAATTTTGCCGGAGAGAAGCTGTGCTCGGCGCTTGAAACGACGAAGCGGGCATCGGAAGGCGCGTCATAGAAGGCGCGCTCCTGTTCCGAGGCAAGCGACCGGATCAGGATGTAATCGCCATTATCGTAGCCGACCATGATGTCCAGAGTGACCGGCGACTGCGCCAGAATGGAGTATGCGAGAGGCAATCGCTGGAGCCTGTTTTCCAGCGTCCAGGCTTCGGGCAGCGTTCCCTGCGCAAGCGCGAACACGAACGGCAGGACAGGGGTACGCAGCGAACGTTCGATTCTGTACTTGACCGCCTCCTGAATTTTTACCACCTGATCGTTGGCCGCGGTTTCCTCTATTTTCGAAATCATCCAGTAACCGATGGCCACAAACATCAAGCTGGCCAGCAGAACAACCGAGAAGATCAGCAGGCCGACAAACCCCCGCACGCCGAAACCGGGTTTCGGCATTGAAATCGTTTTTTCGTTGTTGTTTGACATTTCGTGTTCCTCTTTGCGGAACTTAACACCAATGCTGTATCGCAAACCGGCAGGAAATATGACCTCCGGTTCGAATTGAAAGTTCAAGTTTATATCGGGAACGGGACGGGGGAAACTGTTTCAAACAACCGGATTCGGGTCCAGACAGGCGGCCACGGGAAAAGGCCGCGTTTTGTCAGGGGTTGCAAAATGTTAAAGCAAGTGGTATTGATGCGCGAATTCGTCTGGAAAGGAGTGCCCAATCATGGCTATCAAACTCGCTTCCCTTACCATTGCCGCCGCGCTTGCCGCCGGATACATGGGCGTCGCGCAGGCCGACATTGTGCTCGGCGCTTCAGTGCAGGAGACCGGCCCGGTCGCCAATACCGGCCGCTACTACACCGATGCCTACAACCTCGCGGTCGAGAAAATCAATGCGGCCGGCGGCGTTGATGTCGGCGGCAAGAAAGAGAAGCTCGTACTCAAAATCTACGACAACCAGTCCGACCTGAACCTGAGTGTGCGCCAGTATGTGCAACTGATTACCCAGGACAAGGTGAATTTGCTGCTTGGGCCTTTTGCCAGTAATTTCGCGCTTGCCGATTCGGCCATTTCCGAAAAATACGAAATCCCGATGGTGCAGGGCGGCGGCGCTTCCGACCAGATTTACACGCGCAATTTCAAATACATCTTCGGCACGCTGCCGCCGGCCAGCGATTACTTCGGCTCGACGCTGACGATGATGAAACAGTTCAACCCCGTACCGCTCAAAGTCGCGCTGCTGTTCGCCGACGACGCTTTCGATGTCTCGGTGGCCGACGGCACGCGGCCGCTGCTCAAGCAAGGCGGCTTCGATCTGGTCTTTGAGCAGAAGTACGCTTCCAACGCCTCCGACTTCGGTTCCATCATCGCGCAGCTCAAGAGCAAGCAGGCGCAGGCGGTGCTGGTGGCCGGTCACGAAACCGAGGCGCTCAACTTCATTCGTCAGGCCAAGAGCCTCAACTATTCGCCGCTGATGTATTCCTTCACTGTCGGCGTGCCCAGCGCGGACTTCCGCAAATCGCTGGGAACCGATGCCGACTACGCTTTCGGCATGACTTCGTGGATGCCCACGGCGGAGCAGAAAGACCGCTGGTTCGGCGACGGCGAAAAATTCGCGAAGGAATGGATCGCCAAATTCAACTACGAGCCGGACTATCACGCGGCCAGCGGCGTCGCCGATGTGGAGGCGCTGGTCTATGCCATCGAAGCCGCCCAGTCGGTCGATCCGAAAAAAGTGCGCGATGCCCTGACCAAAGTGGATTTCCCCAGTCTGTACGGTCAGATTCGTTTCGCCGAAAACGGCCAGATCAATTTGCCGCAGCAGGCCATTCAGGTGCAGAAGGGTGAAGTCAAGGCGATCTACAGCGACAAGTTCCTGGCTCAACCGCTCTACCCGATGCCCGTTTGGGACAAACGCTAAGCCCGTAATCACCGGAGACGCGAGTATTCGATGGAACTGCTGCTACAGGTTCTGCTCAACGGCATCCTGCAAGGCGGGCTTTATGCGCTGATGGCGCTGGGGCTGGCGCTGGCATGGGGCGTGCTCAACATCGTCAATCTGGCCCACGGCGCTTTCATCATGCTGGGCGGCTATGTGGTGTGGTGGCTGTATTCGCGCACCGGCATTGATCCTTTTGCCTTGCTGCCGGTCGCGGCGCTGGTGTTGTTCGCAATCGGCTACGCGGTGCAACGCGGCATACTCAATCTGGTCATCCGCGGGCCGATGTTCAATACGCTGCTGATCACCTTCGGGGTGGAGGTCGTGCTGACCTATCTGGCGCAAATCATTTTCAGCGCCGATTACCGCACCATCAACCCCGACTACGCGGGCCGCAGCATCACGCTGGCGGAAATCACGCTGCCGCTGATTAAACTCGCCGCGTTCGCGCTGGCGCTCACGCTGACGCTGACGATGTGGCTGTTCCTGCTGCGTACGCGCGTGGGGCGGCGCATCCGCGCCACAGCGCAAAACCTGACGGCGGCGCGGCTGTACGGCGTGGAGCCGCGTCACCTGTATGCGCTGACTTT
>JAISPO010000059.1 GCA_031274855.1 Zoogloeaceae bacterium
GCATTCATGGCCTTGTAGGCGTACAGGGCCATTACATCCGCTCCGTCAGATCGACGACCCGCGCGACTTCTTCGAGCGATGTCGAACCGTCGAGAACGCGCCGCAGGCCGTCCTCGGCCCGTGTGCGGAAACCCTTGGCCAGCGCGGCTTGGCGTATCTCATGAGCGCTTGCGCGGCGGGCGATCAGTTCATCAAGTTCGCTGTCGATGCGCAACACTTCCATGATGGCGAGACGGCCGCGATAGCCCTGAAAGTCGCAATGCTCGCAGCCGGTGGCCTGGTACAGCGTGGGGGCCGCTTCTGGCTTGATGTCCGCTTCAATGCCGAGCAGGTGGCATTCGTGCGCTTGCGCCGCATAAGGTTTTTTGCAACGCGGACAAAGCCGCCGTACCAGACGCTGCGCCACAACGCCGATAATGTTCCCGGACATGATGTCGGGCAGGATGCCGATGTCGAGCAGGCGCGGCATGACGCCGATGGCCGAGTTGGTATGCAGCGTCGAATAAACCTGATGGCCGGTCATGGCCGCGCGAAACGCCATGCCCGCCGTGTCGGCGTCGCGGATTTCGCCGACCAGAATCACATCGGGATCCTGACGCATCATTGAGCGGATGCCGTTGGCGAAATCGAGTTTGGCCGCTTCGGCAACCGAAGTCTGGCGGATCATGGGCATCGGGTACTCGACCGGATCTTCGAGAGTCATAATGTTCTGGCCCCCGGAATTGATGTGGTTGAGCATTGAGTAGAGCGTCGTCGTTTTTCCGCTGCCGGTGGGGCCGGTGACCAGAATGATGCCTTCGGGCCGTGCGATCATTCGCTTGAGCGTGTCGACCTGATGATCGTCGAGGCCCAGCCGGTCGAGCGGCACAATGCCTTTTTGCCGGTCGAGGACGCGCAGCGCGATGTTCTCGCCGTGGATGGTGGGCTGCGCGGCCACGCGGAAATCAATTTGCCGTCCACTGATATTGAGCGAAATGCGGCCATCTTGCGGGGCGCGAGTTTCGGCGATGTTCATGCCGCTCATCACCTTGATCCGCACTGCCATCGCGGCCCAGTAGGATTTGTGCAGGGCGCGAATCTGCCTGAGCATGCCGTCGATGCGGTAGCGGATGCGAAGGAAACTCGCTTCCGGCTCGAAGTGGATGTCGGAGGCGGCGCGTTTGACGGCATCGGTCAGCAGGGCGTCGACCAGCCGCACCACGGGCTGGCTGTACTCGTTCATCGCGCCGGCCAGACTGCGGTAGTCGATTTCGCCGGTTTCGATTTCATGCAGAATGCCGTCAATCGACAACTCGTGACCGTAATGCTGGTCGATGGCGCGGGCAATTTCCGACTCGCCGGCGAGGAAGGCGTCGATTGACAACTCATGCGGCGTCAGCGCCCGCAGCTTGTCCAGGGCAACGATGTCGTGAACATCGGCAATGGCAATCGTCAGGCGGCGCTGTTCCGGCGCGTAGTCGAGCGGCAGCAGGCTGTAGCGCCGGGCCATGTCGCGCGGCACCAGTTGCAGCGCCGCCGGGTTGACGATGGCATGGTCGAGATCGACCGATTGCTGGCCAAGTGATGCGCCCAGCGCGTCGCGCAGCGTGGCTTCGGAGACGAAGCCGAGTGAGACCAGCAGTTTGCCGATCGGCTGATTGGACTTCGCCTGCTCCAGTAGCGCGATGCGTAATTGGTCTTCGCCGATGACGCCTTGCGCGATCAGCAGTTGGCCGATCGGGCGGCGCTGCGCTTGAGGCGTCAGCAGGGTATTCATCTCCGGCCTGCCGTCGCGCTTGGCAGGCTCACTGCTCGCCTCCATCGTGGCCGAAGCGGCTGTTTGGGCCGATTTTTCCGTCAAAAAAATCCTGACGCGGTAATTGGCTGCGGTATGCCGCATAGTCGCCGTCGATACTCGCGCTTTTGATGATAATCGGCCGCAGAAAAATGACCAGTTCGGTTTTCCGGCGCGTGTCGTTCCTGTTCTCGAACAGATTGCCGAGAATCGGGATTCTGGAAATGACAGGAACCGCCGTATCGCTGTTTTCCTGACTATCTTCCATCAGGCCGCCCATGACGGCGATGTTGCCGTTTTCGACCCGGATCATCGACTCCATTTCGCGCGTACGGATGACGGGAATTTTGCTGGTGATGGCGGTAATCAAGGAGCTGCTTTTGAGCGCGGGATTTGGGTCTTCGACTTCGTCATACTTTCTGGAAATGCTTGGGCGGATATTGAGCAGCACGGTGTCGCTTTCGTCGATCTGCGGCGTGACGCTCAACACTAGGCCCACCGGTACGGAGTTGAGCGTGGTGGTGTAGGTTGTATTCGTGCTGGTGTTGCTGGTCGTCGTGTCCGCCTTGATCGTGAAGTAGACCAAGTTATCAACCACTTTGAGCACGGCGGTCTGGTTGTTCAACACCGATAGTTTCGGGCTGGACAGCACCTTGACAGTGCCGAACTCGTCGAGCAGTTTGACGGCGGCGGCAATGCTGCCCAAACGCGAAGCGGCGTTGTTGAAGCCGATGTTGATGATCTGGTTGGCCAGCGCCGTTCCCGTCACGGTACTGCCCGACTGGGTGATGGTAAACCCCTTGTCGCCGAGCGGCGCGGTCTTCCAGTCGATACCCTGCTGGAAGTTGTCGGACAGGGTCACTTCGGCAATGGTTGCCTCAATCAGTACCTGCCGGCGGGCAGAGGCCAGCACCTGACTGAGAAACTCCTGAATGCGCTCGTGCTGCCGTCCGGTGGCGCGTATCACGACGATGCCGGACTCGGGATTGGTGATGACCGAGGCCGCTTCCCGAAAGGTCGTCCGCTTGACCGTAGTTGTGCCCGACCCCAGCGAATTCGTGGCGGTTCTGCTGGACGGGGTGATGGATATCCCCTTGCTGGCCTGTTCCTTGATGCCGCTGGAAGTCTGCTGGTCGGTATGCTCAATGGTGGTCTCGGATGAACCATCGGGGAGAATTTTGTCGGTCTCGTGCAGAATGTCCTTGATGTTTTTTTCCAGCGTTTCCCAGAAGCGATGCTTGCCCTGATTTTTAATGCGCGTGAGGGAATTGTTGTTACCGGCGCCAATTGCCGTTCCGCCCGCGCTCGCTGTATCCGCCGCGCCTGCGCCGGTGGCGGCCACCTGAGTGGTGACGCTGACCATCGCCTCTGTTTCCCGCGCAAGATTGACGTAGTCGACCTTGTAAATTTTGAGATAGGGCGAGTCAGGCATCACGGCGATGTTGGGGCCGTCCATTTCCCAGCGCATATCGACTTGTCTGGAAATCCGCGTCAGCAGTTGCGGCAGGGTCTGGTCGACCGCGTTCAGCGTCACAGTGCCGTCAATCCCCGGATGGATGTCGACGTTGACCTTGGCATCGCGCGCAAGCGCGAACAGCAGCTCCTGAACGCGCACGTTATTGACGACGACACTATAAGTTTCCGCCTCGACCGCCTTGGGCTTGGGCAGCGCGGCCGTGTTCCGTTCCGGCGGCGGAATCGCGGCATTGCCGGTGGACACGGCCAAGGGCTCCGCCAGAATATGACCGCTGGAAGGCGGTGCGGCGGGGGTATTGCTACAGGCCGCAAGCGCCAGCAGAAGCGCAACGGCCAATCCTGGCCTCGTCAGTGTTTCGGCGTGGTGATGGCGCATGGGTGCCTGATATTCAAATTTTTATTTTGCGTCCAAGCTCCCCGATTCCTACTTTAGCCGTACAACCTGCCGCGGGAAAGGATTGCCGCTGCGTAGCTCAGGCGGGAGGCGTCCAATCGCGGTGCTTGCCGCCGCCATAGTAGGAAAGTCTCCGTAGATGATGCCGATTCGCCGATCTTTGCCGGTGTCCGCCGCATACAGCTTGGCGTGCTCCGGTTGCAGCAAACGGTCGGCCATTTCGAGATAGTTCTGCGCGTATTCGGTCTGCTGGGCGCCGGTGATCGCCAACTGAATAAACCAGTGATCGTTTTCTGTGGTGGCAATCCACTGTTGTGTTTCACGCAGGCGCTCCCGCGTCTGCGGGTTCAGTTGCGCGATTGCGGCAGCCAGAGCCGGTGTAATCGCCGGGTCGACGGCGGGCGCCGTGGGCGGCTCAGGCGCAACGGCAGCCGTCACTGGTTCGGGCGCAACGGCAGCCGTCACTGGTTCGGGCGCAGCAATAGCAGCCGGTTCGGGCGTAACAGCAGCTGCCATTGGCACAGGCGCAACGGCGATTGCTATTGGCTTGGGTTCTTCGAAAACTACCGTTGCCGGCGGTGTCGGCGCGGCATGCCGGTCAGGCAGGTAGGCTGTCGCCAGAAACCCAAGGAATGCCAGGAACACCACGGCAGCGCTGATTACGGTAGCGGCGGCCAGCCGGTACAGTAGCGGCCGGGGTCCGTGATATTCACTCTCACGAATCGCCGCTGCCGCTTCCTTGGAAGATACTCGCGGAACGCCGGCAGCAAAGGCGGCAAGCAAGGATTTCTCGGCCAGAATATTGACTCGCCGCGCTAGACCGAGGGAGGCGTCGGCGATCAATTCGATTGCTTTCAACGAGAATAGCGGCGGGCCGCGATAACCGGCTGTGCGCAGGCGAAAGTCAATGTACTTGGCAATATCGTCGGGGGATAGCGGTTCCAGCGTAAAACTCTGCGTGATGCGTTCCTTGAGTTGGCGCATGTCAGGGCGGGCCAGAATCTCATCGAGTTCCGGCTGGCCGAACAGCGCCAGTTGCAGCAGTTTTTGCTGGTTGGCTTCCAGATTCGACAGCAGACGGATTTCTTCGAGGGTGTCGATGGGCATGGCATGGGCTTCGTCGATCAGAACGACGACGCGGCGGCCCTGCTTGTGAAGCTGGACCAGCTTTCTTTGCAGACTGCGCAGAACGGCGCCGGCCCTGGCGCTGCTTATGATTTTCAAGCCAAGATCGTCGGCAATGGCGAACAGGGTGTCCTCGCGCGATAGCGACGGGTTGGCCAGATAGACGGGCACGACATGCGGCGTCAGGTGCTCCATGAGCACCCGGCAGAGCAAAGTCTTGCCGCTGCCGACTTCGCCACTGACTTTGATAATGCCTTCGTCGTGACGGATGGCGTAGATTAGCGCATCGAGCGTGGCCCCACGGTTGGCACCGGCAAAGAAGAACTCGGTGCGCGGGGTGATGCGAAAAGGGACTGCGATAAGACCAAAGTGGTCGAGGTACATGGCTGATAGTTCCCAATACCGGCAAAAATTGACGGGATGAATGCCCGTATACTGACATTCTGAAACTTTTATGCCTGAAGCCTCTACTGTCTCCTTAGCCCGACTAGGTAAGTGTAGGCAATGGAAGGCTTGGGGTAATTCCCCCAATATCATCGCACGTCACAGGGTTTTTCGGTAAATTTGTTAGAATTTGGTGATAATTTCAATATCAAGCACGCATGATCGCCCAATCCCAATCCGAGCCGCTTGTCGAGCTGACCAACGTCAACTTCGCCTATGACCGGCGCCCAATCCTGACCGGAATCAACATGAAGATTCCGCGCGGCAAGGTGGTCGCGATCATGGGGATCTCCGGCGGCGGCAAGACTACGACGCTGCGCTTGATCGGCGGTCAGCGCAAGGCTTCGTCCGGGCAGGTCAAGGTGGATGGCGTTGATGTGGCTGGCCTCGATGGCGACGGCCTCTACCAGATGCGGCGGCGCATGGGCATGTTGTTCCAGTTCGGCGCTTTATTTACCGACATGTCCGTTTATGAAAACGTGGCATTCCAGATCCGCGAGCATACCGACCTGCCGGACGACATGATTCACGATCTGGTGATGATGAAGCTGGAAGCGGTGGGCCTGCGCGGCGTCGCCCGCTTGATGCCCGCCGAACTTTCCGGCGGCATGGCGCGGCGGGTGGCTTTAGCCCGCGCCATTGCGCTCGATCCGATGCTGATGATGTACGATGAGCCTTTTGCCGGCCTGGATCCGATTTCTTTGGCTATTATCGGCAACTTGATCAGGAGTCTCAACGATGCGCTGGGCGCAAGTTCGATCATCGTCACCCATGATATTCAGGAATCCATGAAAATCGTCGATTACATCTATTTCGTTTCCGAAGGCAAGATCGTTGCCGAGGGCAGTGTCGAGGACATCCGCAACTCGACCGCGCCTTATGTCCACCAGTTCGTCTGGGGCGAGGCCGACGGGCCGGTTGCCTTCCACTATCCGTCCCGCCCCTATGGCGAGGAGATTCACGCGGTGGCCGGTCATGCTTGAGCGCATTGCCGCCGCCCTGCGCTGGCTCGGCAGCCGCGTAACGGGCCGCCTCTGGCGGCTGGGTTTCGCCGTCCGCTTTTTCCTGATGACCCTGCTGTATTCGGGAACTGCGCTGCGCCGGTTTTTCCTGACTATCCGCGAGATTTATTTCACCGGCGTCCTGTCGCTCATCATCATTCTGGTTTCGGGCCTGTTCGTCGGCATGGTGCTTGGGCTGCAAGGCTACGACACGCTGCAACGCTACGGTTCATCCGAGGCGCTGGGCATTCTGGTGGCGCTGTCGCTGGTACGGGAATTGGGGCCGGTCGTTTCCGCGCTGCTGTTCGCCAGCCGCGCCGGTTCGGCGATTACCGCCGAAATCGGCTTGATGAAGGCGACCGAACAGTTGTCGGCCATGGAAATGATGGCGGTCAATCCGATTGCCCGCGTCGTCGCGCCGCGTTTCTGGGCCGGCGTGATTTCCATGCCGCTGCTGGCCGCGCTGTTCTCGGCCATGGGCGTATTCGGCGGCTATCTGGTCGGCGTCAAGCTGATCGGCGTCGATGAAGGATCGTTCTGGTCGCAGATGCAGGCGACTGTCGATTTCCGCGAGGACATCATGAACGGCGTCATCAAGAGCGCCGTATTTGGTGTTATTGTCAGTTGGATTGCCGTTTTCGAAGGCTACGATGCCGATCCGACGGCTGAGGGCGTTTCGCGCGCGACCACGCGCACGGTCGTCACCTCATCGTTGGCGATACTGGCAGCCGACTTTATTCTTACCGCTTTTATGTTTCGAGGTGCATGATGAATCGCATGACACTGGATCTTTGGGTTGGCATGTTTGTCGCTGTGGGGCTGGTTTCACTGGTTTTCCTTGCCATGAAGGTAGGGAATCTGAGCGGTTCCAGCGCCGGCGAAACCTACCGGCTCGAAGCCAAATTCGACAATATCGGCGGGCTGAAAGTGCGCGCGCCGGTGAAAACTGCCGGCGTGGTCGTCGGGCGCGTCGCGGAAGTCCGGTTCGACCCGGAGAACTATGTGGCTGTCGTGGGCATGCGGCTCGATGCCCGCTACCATTTTCCGCGTGACACTTTCGCTTCCATCATGACATCGGGATTGCTGGGCGAGCAGTACATCGGTTTCGATGTGGGCGGCGATACGGCGATGCTCAA
>JAISPO010000093.1 GCA_031274855.1 Zoogloeaceae bacterium
CGGCTTTGGGTGCGGATGAGTTCGTGCAGGAGTTTGGTGACGATAACGCTGCCGGTCGCGCCGACGGGGTGGCCGAGGGCGATGGCGCCGCCGTTGGGGTTGGTCTTGGCCGGATCGAGGCCGAGTCCCTTGACGACGGTGATCGCCTGGGCGGCGAAGGCTTCGTTTGATTCGATGATGTCGATCTGGTCGAGCTTGAGACCGGCTTTCCGCAAGGCCAGTTTGGACGCGGGGATCGGGCCTTCGCCCATGACGTCGTTGGGCACACCGGCGATGGCGTAGGCAAGCAGGCGGGCCATCGGCTTGTGGCCGCTGGCGGCGGCTTTGGCGGCATCGGCCAGCACGAGGAAGGAGGCGGCGTCGTTGATGCCGGAGGCGTTGCCCGCGGTGACGGTGCCGTTTTTCTTGAAGGCGGATTTCATCGTGGCCAGCGTTTCCATCGTGGTGCCGGGCTTGACGTGTTCGTCGGTGTCGAACACGACATCGCCCTTTCTGGTCTGAAGCGTGATCGGCGCGATTTGCGATTTGAAGCGGCCCTCGGCAATCGCCTTGGCGGCGCGGGCGTGGGATTCGGCGGCGAAGGCATCCTGCTCTTCGCGGCTGATGTTGTACTTGTCGGCCAGATTCTCGGCAGTGATGCCCATGTGGCCGACGCCAAACGGGTCGGTCAATACGGCGACCATGGCGTCGATGGCCTTGGCGTCGCCCATGCGCGCGCCGGAGCGCAGCGCGGGCAGCAGGTAAGCGGCGCGCGACATGACTTCGACGCCGCCGCCGATGGCGAAATCGGCATCGCCGAGCAGGATAGCCTGCGCCGAGTTGACGATGGCTTGTTGCGCGGAGCCGCACAGACGATTGACCGCGAAGGCGACCGAATCCATACTCATGCCGCCCTGAATGGCCGCCAGACGGGCAACATAGGCGTAGCGCGGTTCGGTGGGAATGCAGTTGCCGACCGTGGCGAAGCTGACTTGTTTCGGGTCGACACCGGCGCGGGCGATGGCTTCCTTGACCACCAGACCGCCGAGTTCGGCCGGCTCGATATCCTTGAGCGAGCCATTGAACGTGCCGATCGGACTACGCACGGCGCTGAGCGCAACCACTTCCCTTTTGTCTGCCATTTTTTTCTCTCCTGTTGAGTTAAGCACCGGCCCAGCGGGCAACGCTGAGCAGGGTCAAAAGCAATAACACCATCACCAATGATCGCCAGACCAAGCCAACCGCGCTTTGCATGAAGTCAGGATCGGCGTCGTCGCCGACCCCCAGTTCGGGCCGGTCGACAATGCCGCTGCCGGTGTCGATTGGCATACCGAGACGCACGCCCAGCGCGCCGGCGCCGGCAGACAAAATGATTCCGCTCGCGGCTTCCGGCCAGCGGGCGGACTGGGTGCGCCAGCAATAAACCGCGTCCTCGAAATTGCCGACCACGGCAAACGAAATGGCCGTCAGCCGCACCGGCAGCCAGTCGAGAACCGCAAACGCATGTCGCGCAAACCCGCCGAAAGCCTTGCCGCCTTCAGCGTCATCACCGGACTTCGGCTGCCACGCGTAGCAAAAATGGCAGGCGAGGCGATACAGCAAAGCGCCCGCAGGCCCAAGGATGGCGAACCAGAATAGGGGCGCATAGACATGCCGATGCGAAGCGAGCAAGGCATTTTCGATAGTCAGCCGCGCGACTTCGCCCGAATCGAGGCGCTCGGCGCTGCCGCCGCGCCATGCGGTCAGCAATCTGCGCGCTTCGGCGAAGTTGCCGCCGCGCAACGCGATGTGAATGCTGGTGAAGTGGTGGCTGAATTGCCGGAAGCCCATCGTCGCATAAAGAAAAGCGACGCCCAGCAGCAAAGCCAGCGGCCAGCTATAGCGGAAAGCCAGCGCATAAACGGCCAGCAGCAGCGCCGACGGCAACGCCACGCCGATCACCCAGGCGGCAACGCCATGACGCCACTCACCGGCATTGAAACGCGCCGAAAGAAGATCCGACCACGCGGCCAGCCAGCCGTTAATGCGATCAACCGCAACGGGCCTGAGCTGCTCGAGCAAAAGCGCAAAGACTATCGTGACAAGCGACATAACCTGAACCCTGTATCCTGAACCCTGATTATCCCATGCCGCCGGTCAGAAACTGCCGCAGCCTGACCAACATCTCTGCGGTCGCCCCCCAGATAAAACGGTCATGCCAGGGGACGGCCCAATGTTCCAGCATGACGCCGCGATACTCGGCGCGGTGGCGATGGAAATTACCGGCATCCAGCAGGAATTCAAGCGGCGGTTCGAAAACATCCGCCACTTCAAAATCGTCGAGCTTGAGTTCGAGCGGCGGCTCGACGAGACCCACGACAGGGGTAACGGCAAAACCGGTGCCGGTGCGAAATTCGGCAAGCTGCCCCAATACCTCCACCTTGCAGGGCAGAAGGCCGATTTCTTCCCTGGCTTCCCGCAGGGCGGTGGCTACCGGCGTCGCATCCTCAGGCTCGCATCGCCCGCCGGGGAAGCTGATTTGACCGGCATGATCGCGCAAATGGATAGTCCGTTGCGTCAAAAGCACTGTCAGCGCGGCAGGCCGCATGACAATGGGGATCAGCACTGCTGCCGGAATCAGATGCGGCGCGTCCAGCGCAGCCGCTGGCGCGGAAGCTGTTGATGCCTGCGCGAAACGCTGGCGGAGCCAAGCTGCGGTCAGGCGCTCCATCAATAGCGTTTCTTGAGGGTCATCGTTGGCCCTTCGCGCGTCATTTCCATCCGGTTGAGGAAGCTCATGCCCAAGACCGCAACCGGCTGGTTGTGCTCGGACACCATTGCCTCGACCTGATTCAAAACCACATCGCCGACACGAACCGAATTAAGCATAACCCGCCAGACCTGCATCTCACCGTTGGCGGTTCTGACCACTCCAAGTTGCCCCTTCAGATAATCGACGTTGGCGCGCACAGCATCCGATTTACCGATACCAACAGCGGTCGCGCCGGTATCAACCATAAAACGTATCGTCGCGCCATTGATGGTGCCAACCGTATAGAAGTGACCTCTGGCATC
>JAISPO010000170.1 GCA_031274855.1 Zoogloeaceae bacterium
CCGATTTGGTCGGCGACAACATTCAATTTATCGCGCTCGGCGCCGAGCCGCAGCACGGTTTTGACGAAGTTGGCGCCATAGGCGCCGAACACCCAACTGGTGCGGAAAATCAAATAATCGGCGCCGCTGGCCGCCAGCGCGGCATCACCATCGCGCTTGGTCAGGCCATAGACACCGAGCGGATTGGTTTCGTCGGTTTCCAGCCAGGGCGCGGCTTTGCTGCCGCCATAAACGTAGTCCGTCGAATAGTGGATGACGCGCGCGCCGAGTTTTTTCGCTTCAGCGCCGATGATGCCGGGCGCGATGGCGTTGATCGCCCGCGCCGATTCGGGATTGGCCTCTGCCGCGTCGACTGCCGTATAAGCGGCGGCATTGACGATGACCTGCGGAGCAACGGCATTGATGACGCCGCGAATCGAATCCGGCACCAAAAAATCGCAGGCCGGATAGTCGAAAGCAACCACCTCGCCCAGCGTTGCCAGCGAGCGGCGCAACTCAAAACCGACCTGCCCGTTGCTGCCGAATAAAAGAAATTTCATTGCCGCGCTCCGTAATTCCGCGCGAGCCATTCCCGATAAGCGCCGCTTTGCACATGCGCGACCCAATCCTGATGCTCAAGATACCAACGCACCGTTTTACGGATGCCGGTGGCGAAAGTTTCCGCAGGCCGCCAGCCGAGTTCGCGCTCGATTTTCCGCGCGTCAATTGCGTAGCGGCGATCATGTCCGGGCCGATCGGCCACGAAGGTGATGAGCCGTTCGTAGCGACCGGCGGGATCGGGCTTCATTTCGTCGAGCAGGGCGCAGATGGTTTTGACGATGGTTAGATTCGGCATTTCGTTCCAGCCGCCGATGTTGTAAGTTTCGCCCACCTGTCCAGCATTGAGCACGGCCCGAATCGCCGCGCAATGGTCGCCAACATAGAGCCAATCGCGCACATTCATACCGTCGCCGTAAATCGGCAGGGGCTTTCCGGCCAGCGCGTTGGCAATCACCAGCGGGATCAGCTTTTCGGGAAACTGGAACGGGCCGTAATTGTTGGAGCAGTTGGTCGTCAGCACCGGCAGGCCATAGGTGTGATGCCATGCGCGGACCAGATGATCGGAAGCGGCTTTCGAGGCGGCGTAGGGGCTGTTCGGCTGCTGAGGGTTGGTTTCCGCGAAAGGCGGATCATGCGGGCCAAGCGAGCCATAAACCTCATCGGTTGAAACATGCAGGAAGCGGAAATCGTCGCGCTGTTCGCCCGTCAAGGTGTTCCAGTAAGCCCTCGCTGCTTCCAGCAACGTGAACGTACCCTCGATATTGGTACGAATGAACTCAGCCGGCCCGTGGATCGAACGGTCGACATGAGATTCGGCGGCAAAGTGCGCAATGGCCCGCGGATGGTGCCGCGTGAGCAGGGCATCGACCAATGCGCGTTCGCAAATATCGCCCTTGACGAAGATATAACGGGCATTGTTTGCCAGAGACGCCAGATTCTCAGGATTACCGGCATAGGTCAGCTTGTCGAGATTGACCACCGGCTCGCCGGTAGCGGCAAGCCAGTCAATGACAAAATTGGCGCCGATGAACCCGGCCCCGCCGGTGACCAGAATCATGCTTTTCTTCCCTGATATCTGCCAAAGCGGATGATATCGCCTTTATCCGAACAGGCGCTTGATCATTTCCGGCGGCTGCTTTCATGGGCATGCCTTGAGGTACCATATGCTCTTGCTTCAGGGGAGAATCACAACTTTTAGACAGGTTTTCAAAATAAACCATGTTTGATCGCGTCACTATTGTCAATGTCGATGGCCGCGCGGGCGAGTTACACGAAACGCAGTTGGCCTTGCATTACAGCGCCATGCAAATGCCCGGCGCGCGTTGTCTGTTGCTTTCGCCGACCAAGCCCAAACAGCTTTTGTCGCCGATTGAGCATATTGCGATTGCCCCGATGGGGCATCTCGAATATTCGCTGTTCGTCACCTATGCGTTGCACGAATTCATCGAGACGGACTACGCCCTGATTGTGCAAAACGACGGCTGGGTGTTGAACGGCGCTTCATTCAGCAAAGATTTTTTGGAGTTCGACTATATCGGCGCGCCTTGCCACATTGCCGATGTCATCACCAACAGCGCCCATTCGTACATCAAACGATTCCTCTGGGTTGCTCAGGAGGCTCGTCATGAACTTGGTGTCAAAATCAACTACACCATGAACGGCGGCTTCAGCCTGCGCAGCAAGAAGTTTCTGAAAACACCTTCGCTATTGGGGCTGGACTATCGGCTGCGGCCGCCTCAAGCTCAGCGGTCGCGGCAGGGCGAGTACCAAATGAAGTGGCCCAATGGAGAAGCCGCAGAAGATGTGTATCACTGCATAATCAACCGCGCTGCGATGGATGATGCCGGCATCCGCTTTGCGCCCTTATGTGCCGCTGTGAAGTTTGCCTTTGAGCATCTGAATCCCATCTTGCATGGGCAGATGGATGTCAGTAAGGTATTCGGTCATCATGCGGTATTCCGGCGGCTGGCTTCGCTTGATCCGCTGACCATCCAGTGTATTTGGCCGGAGCACGAAGTCAGATCCGTCATGATGGAGCCGGAGGTTATCGCGATTTTTGAGAAATTGGGTTACAAGGTGAAATTTACCGCCTGAGCGCAAATCGGCCCGAAAAGCAAAAAGAACACGCAATGAACACAGACAACACACCCACGTCGTGCCGCCGGATTGTGACGACAGTCGAAGCGCCTGCGGCCATCGGCACTTATTCGCAGGCAGTACGCGCGGGCAATACCGTCTATCTGTCCGGCCAGATCGGGCTTGATCCGGCGACCATGCAAATGGTCGAGGGCATAGACGCGCAAATCGTGCGGGTTTTCGAGAATCTCAAAGCCGTGGCCGCGGCTGCCGGCGCGACGCTCAACCATGCCGTCAAGTTCAATATTTACCTGACCGATCTCGCCCACTTCGC
>JAISPO010000171.1 GCA_031274855.1 Zoogloeaceae bacterium
ACGTCGATATTGCGCGCGTAGAGGGCGTTCGATTCGATGAACGCGCGGCGCGGTTCGACTTCGTCGCCCATCAGGGTGGTGAAAATTTCGTCGGCGGCAATGGCGTCTTCGATTTGCACCTTGAGCAGCCGGCGCACGGCCGGGTTCATGGTGGTTTCCCAAAGCTGCTCGGGGTTCATTTCGCCCAAGCCTTTGTAGCGTTGCTTGCTCAAGCCGCGCTCGACTTCGCCGAGCAGCCAGGCCATAGCTTCGGCAAAGCTGCCGGCAGATTGCGATTTTTCACCGCGCCTGACTGTCATGCCGGCAGCGCCCAAGCCAACGATCATTCGGGCCGTGGCTCGAATCTGGGTGTATTCGCCGGAATGCAGAAACTCGCCTGCGATGTAGCCGATGCGCAGGTTGCCGTGACGAATCCGCTCAATGCGCAAGCGCCAGGATTCGGATAAGTCATGGTATTCCGCCGCGATGCGGATGCCTTGCGGTATGCGAGCCGCAAGCGCCTGCGCGCTTGTTTGGGCGGCATTTTCATCAGCGAGGTCGATGGCGATGTCGTGCTCAAGCATGGCGTGCAGAACCGCCGGTTCGATGAAATCCGAGAGGCGTTTGATGACGGCCTCGGCAAGCAGCCAGGAGCGCGCCAATTCGCCAAGCGCGTCGCCTTCAATGGGCGCGGGGCCGGAGGCGGGCACGATGGCGGCTTCGGTCAGGGCCACGGTCAGCAGATGTTGGTTGAGCGCGTGGTCGTCCTTGATGTAAAGCTCGCTGCGGCCATGCTTGATTTTGTAAAGCGGCGGTTGCGCGATGTAGATATGGCCGCCTTCGACAAGCTGCGGCATTTGCCGGTAGAAGAAAGTCAGCAGCAGGGTACGGATGTGAGCGCCGTCGACATCGGCGTCGGTCATGATGATGATGCGGTGGTAACGCAGCTTTTCCTGCTTGTAGTCGTCGCCGATGCCACAACCGAGCGCGGTCAGCAGCGTGACGATTTGCTCGGAGGAAATCACCTTGTCCAGTCGCGCCTTTTCGACGTTGAGCACCTTGCCGCGCAGCGGCAGGATGGCCTGGAATTTACGGTCACGCCCCTGCTTGGCGGAGCCGCCCGCCGAGTCGCCCTCGACAAGATACAACTCGCAGAGGGCGGGGTCTTTCTCCTGACAGTCGGCCAGCTTGCCGGGCAGGCCGATGCTGTCGAGCGCGCCTTTGCGGCGCGTCATTTCACGCGCCTTGCGCGCGGCCTCGCGCGCTCGCGCGGCTTCGACGATTTTGCCGGTAATGATTTTGGCGTCGGCCGGCTTTTCCAGCAGAAACTCTGCCAGCTTGGCGGCGACCACTTCCTCGACGGCGGGGCGCGCTTCCGAGGACACCAGTTTCATCTTGGTCTGCGAAGCGAACTTGGGGTCGGGCATTTTGACCGAAAGCACGCAGGCCAGGCCTTCGCGCATGTCGTCGCCGGAAATTTCAACCTTGGCCTTTTTGGCGATTTCGTTTTCTTCGATGTATTTGTTGATGACGCGGGTCATCGCGGCCCGCAGGCCGGTCAAATGGGTGCCGCCATCCGATTGCGGAATGTTGTTGGTAAAGCAGAGCACCTGCTCGGCGTAGGAATCGTTCCACTGCATGGCGACTTCGACGCCAATGCCGCCGCCGGTGGCAAGCGGCGATTCGCCGGTGGCATAAAAGACATTGGGGTGAAGTACGGTTTTGCTGCGGTTGATGTAGTCGACAAAGCCCTTGACGCCGCCGGCGAAGGCGAAATCCTCCTCCTTGCCGGTACGCTGGTCGACCAGCTTGATTTTGACGCCGTTGTTGAGGAAGGACAGCTCGCGCAGACGCTTGGCCAGAATGTCGTAATGAAATTCGATGACGCTGAAGATTTCCTCGTCGGCAAGGAAATGTACTTCGGTGCCGGTGCTCTGGGCGGTGCCGGTAATGCGCAGGGGGCTGACCTCGACGCCGTTCTGGACTTCGACAAGCCGATCGACGGCATGGCCGCGATGAAACTCCATTTCATACTTTTTGCCGTCGCGGCGGATGACCAGGCGCAGCCATTTGGAGAGCGCATTGACACAGGAAACGCCGACGCCATGCAGGCCGCCGGAAACCTTGTACGAGTTCTGGTTGAACTTGCCGCCGGCATGCAGCACGCACATCACGATTTCGGCGGCGGAACGTTTCGGCTCGTGCTTGTCGTCGAACTTGACGCCGGTTGGAATGCCGCGACCATTATCGGTAACGGAAATCGAGTTATCGTGATGGATGGTGATGACAATGTCGTCGCAATAGCCGGCCAGGGCTTCGTCGATGGCGTTATCGACCACCTCGAAAACCATGTGGTGCAGACCGGTACCATCGGAAGTATCGCCGATGTACATACCGGGCCGCTTGCGCACAGCCTCCAGCCCTTCCAGTTGCTGGATCGCGTCCTCGTCGTAGCCGCCGTTTTCGGCAACCGGCTTGTTATCCTGCGTCATTGAACTTCCTGTTTCCTGATTAAATTCGCATCGGCATGACCACGTACTTGAAGTGTTCGTTGTCAGGCAGCATGAAAAGGGCGCTCGAGCTGGCATCGGCCAACCGGCACTGTATGGTCTCCGTGGCAATGTTGTTGAGCACGTCGAGCAGATAGGTGACATTGAAACCGATGTCGAGGCTGTCACCGGCGTAGTTCACCTCGATTTCCTCCTGCGCTTCTTCCTGCTCGGCGTTGGTGGACATGATTTTCAGGCTGCCCTTGTCGAGCACCAGACGGACGCCGCGGAATTTCTCGTTAGTCAGAATCGCGGCACGCAGCAAGGATTGCAGAAACTGCTCACGGTTGAGATCAATCTGCTTGGTGTGCTGTTGCGGGATCACGCGCTCATAGTCGGGGAACTTGCCGTCGATGAGTTTGGAAACCAGCTCGATGTCGCCGAAACGGAACTGCGCCTGTGTCGGCGTCAGAACGATTTCCAGCGGCTCATCATTGTCGGCAAGCTGGCGGGACAGTTCCAGCACGGTCTTGCGCGGCACGATGACTTCGGTGCGTGGCAGGCTTTCCGGCAGGGTTGCGCTGGCGAAGGCGAGGCGATGACCGTCGGTGGCAACGACGCGCATTTCGGGGCCATTGACGACCACCAAAAGTCCGTTCAGGTAATAACGGATGTCCTGCTGCGCCATCGAGTATTGCACCAGCGCCAACAGATGCTTGAACTGTTTTTGCGTCATAACGATCTTTGAAGTCTGACCATCGACAATCGACATGCGCGGGAAATCTTCGGCGGGCAGCGTTTGCAGGTTAAAGCGGCTCTTACCGGCTTTGACCTGAAGACGTTTGTCATCCAGCGTCAAGCTGACTTCCGTTGATTCGGGAAGCGAGCGCAGAATGTCTTGCAGCTTGCGCGCCGCAACGGTTAACGCCGTTTTCTCCGAACCCGTTGCCTGGGCGTTCGTGGTGATCTGGATTTCGATATCGGTCGCCAGCAATGTCAGCTTGCTTCCCTGCTTTTCGATCAATACGTTCGAAAGGATGGGCAGGGTATGACGCTTTTCGACGATCCCGCAGACCGACTGCAAGGGGACCAGAACCTGGTCGCGTAGTCCTTTGTACAGGAGCATTTTCTATATATCCTTTGATGATTGATGATGATGACGGGCGGTGGATGTGGATAACATAAAAAATTTCTTATTACTCATGGCGATGCTGATTTTATAACCTTGGGGTTAAGCCTGTTGCGTAATTGTGGATGATTGTGGATGGGTTTTTCGGGAACGCGGGTTCATCGGGTTGTCCACAGTAATTATCATGTTGTTCGAGTACTTATCCTTTGATCGACTGCATGAGCACATGCAGGTCGTTGTTGAGTTGGGCATCCTTGCCGCGCAGGTCGGTCACGGTGCGGCAGGCGTGCAATACCGTGGTGTGGTCACGGCCGCCGAAAGCGTCGCCGATCTCCGGCAGGCTGTGCGGCGTCAATTCACGCGATAACCACATGGCGACCTGCCGGGGCCGCGCGATGGCGCGGGTTCGTTTTTGGGAATACATGTCGGCGACTTTGATCTTGTAGTAGTCCGACACATATTTCTGAATCAGTTCAAGGGTGACTTGGCGGTTGTGGGCGCCGATGACATCCTTGAGCGCCTCCTTGGCAACCTCGATGTTGATGTCGCGGTTGTGGAAGTGGGCAAAGGCAATCACCCGGTTGAGCGCCCCCTCAAGCTCGCGGACGTTGGAGCGCAAATTCTTGGCTATCAGGAAAGCCACATCATCGCCGAGGGGGATATTCGTTGCCTCCGCCTTTTTCTTGAGAATGGCGACGCGCATTTCCAGTTCCGGCGGTTCCACCTGAACGGTCAGGCCGCAGTCGAAGCGCGAAATCAACCGGTTCTCAAGACCCTGAATGTCTTTCGGGTAAGTATCGCAGGTGATGACGATTTGTTTCTTCGCTTGAATCAGGGCGTTGAAGGCGAAGAAGAATTCTTCCTGTGTGCGATCCTTGCCGTTGAGGAACTGGATATCGTCGATGATCAGCAGATCCAGCGAACAGTAATAGCGTTTGAGGCTTTCAAAACTTTTCTGTTGATAGGCGCTTACGATATCGGCGATGTAGTCGTGGGCGTGGACGTAGCGGATGATTTTGCCGGGATGATGACGCCAGACTTCATTACCGAGCGCGTGTACCAGATGGGTTTTGCCCAGTCCGACGCCGCCGTAAACGAACAGGGGGTTGTAGGAGACGCCGGGATTCAATCCCACCTGCTGGGCGGCCGCGCGGGCAAGATCGTTCGAGCGGCCGGTGACCAGGGTTTCAAAAGTGAAGCTCTGATTGAGGCGGGTTTTCTCATAAGCCGGATCGCTACGATCACTACCCTGGGCCGGAATCGCGCTGCCGGAAACCACCGGCGCGCCGCAAGC
>JAISPO010000088.1 GCA_031274855.1 Zoogloeaceae bacterium
ACGCGTTACTTCACTTCGTCATTTCCGCGAAAGCGGAAATCCAAGGACGTTGCTCTTGCTTTGCAAGGCACGAAAAACAAAAGTCCTTGGATTCCCGCCAAAAACACGCGGGAATGACGGGGGGGCGCGGGAATGACAGGCAGGTTCACGCTGGCGGTGGGTTTTATTGGCTGCGGCGGAATTTCAACGTGTCGCTTTACAGCAGGACGATGTCGAACTGTTCCTGCGTGTAACCCGGTTCAGCGTGGAGCGAAACCGGTTTTCCGATGAAATCGGAGAGCATGGCAATCGCCTGGGATTCTTCGTCGAGGAACAGGTCGATGACCGCGGGGGAGGCGAGCAGCCGGAATTCGCGGGCGTCGAACTGACGCGCTTCGCGCAGCAGTTCGCGCAGGATTTCGTAAGCGATTGTGCGCGCAGTTTTGACCTCGCCACGGCCGCCGCAGGTCGGGCAGGATTCGCACAGGACATGGGCCAGCGATTCGCGCGTGCGCTTGCGGGTCATTTCGACCAGACCCAACTGGGTAAAGCCGCTGACGGTGACGCGGGTGTGGTCACGCGCCAGCGCCTTGTTGAATTCCGTCAGTACGGCGTCGCGATGCTCGGTCGACTCCATGTCGATGAAGTCGACAATGATAATGCCGCCCAGATTGCGCAGGCGCAGTTGGCGGGCGATGGTCTGCGCCGCTTCGAGATTGGTTTTGAAAACGGTGTCATCGAAATTGCGCAGGCCGACAAAGCCGCCGGTGTTGACGTCAATGGTCGTCATCGCTTCGGTCTGGTCGATGATCAAATAGCCGCCCGACTTGAGTTCGACGCGGCGGGCCAGTGCCCGCTGAATTTCCTCTTCCACGCCGTTGAGGTCGAACAGCGGGCGTTCGCCCGTGTAGTGCGCCAGCAGCGGCGACAGTTGCGGCATGTACTCGCGGGCGAAGCCGGATAGCTTCTGGAAGTTCTCGCGCGAGTCGATCAAAATGCGCTGGGTGCCGTGGCTGACCAGATCGCGCAGCACGCGCTGGGCCAGCGTCAGGTCGTGATGCAGCATGACCGGCGCTTGAGCGCCGGTGCTGCGCTCATGAATTTCCGACCAGAGCCGCCGCAAATAGGCGATGTCGGTTGCCAGCTCGCTCTCGCTGGCGCTTTCGGCCACGGTGCGAGCGATGTAGCCGCCCGCTTCGTCCGGCGGCAAGAGGCTGTAAATGCGCGCGCGCAACTGCTCACGCGCCTCATCGCCCTCAATCCGTTGCGAAATGCCGATGTGCCGCTCCTGCGGCAGATAAACGAGCAGGCGGCCCGCCAGCGAAATCTGGGTGGACAGACGCGCGCCCTTGGTGCCGATCGGATCCTTCAATACCTGCACCATCAACTGCTGGCCTTCGTTGAGAAGGCGCTCGATGGTCAGTTTCAGACTGTCGTTGCCGTTGGCGGACTTCTGGTTCCAGATATCGCCGACATGCAGGAAGGCCGTGCGTTCGAGGCCGATGTCGATGAAGGCCGACTGCATTCCGGGCAGCACGCGCACGACCCTGCCAAGGTAAATGTTGCCGACAATACCGCGCCCATTGGTGCGCTCAATGTGCAGTTCCTGGACGACGCCCTGCTGGAGCAGCGCGACGCGCGTTTCCTGCGGGGTGAAGTTAATCAGAAACTCTTCGCTCATAGCGGATAGCCGAACTGTCTCAACAGGAGTGTCGTCTCGCACAGCGGCAGGCCGACGATGCCGGAGTGCGAGCCGCGGATCGCCGTCACGAACATTGCGGCGCGACCCTGAATGCCGTAAGCGCCAGCCTTGTCCATGGGTTCGCCGGTGTGCACATAACGCAGAATTTCGTCTTCCCGAAGCATCCTGAAGCGGACTTCGCTGACCGACAGCACATGTTCGACGCGAGGTTCGCCCTGCTGCCAAACGGCGACTGCCACAGCCGTCAAGACGGAATGAGCGCGTCCCGACAGGCGGCGCAAAATGGCAATCGCCTCCGTTTCGTCACGCGGTTTGCCGATGATTTCGCCTTCGAGGTCGAGGGTGGTATCCGCCGCCAGCACCGGACGCGCAATCAGCCCGCGTTCCTTGATGAGCTTCAGGCCATGAGCCGCCTTGGCGTGCGCCACCCGGCAAACGTAGGCATCGGGCGCTTCGCCCGGGATGACCTCCTCCAGCGTTTCGGGATCATGCCGGGGATCGCCGCGAAACAACAGCACATCGAACTGAACGCCGATCTGCGTCAGCAGCTCGCGGCGGCGCGGGCTTTGGGAGGCAAGATAAATGCGGGGGGGCAGGCTATTCATTCGCGGTGATAAGGGTGGCCTCTGAGCAGACTGCTGGCGCGGTAGAGCGCTTCGGCAAGGATAACGCGTACCATGCCGTGCGGCAAGGTGAGGGCAGATAAACGCAGCGTTTCATGGGCCGACTTTTTGAACGCGGCATCAAGGCCATCCGGCCCGCCGATGATGAAGGCCACATCCCTGCCCTCCTGCGCCCAAGCAGCCATACGCTGCGCCAGCTCGCCGGTGGTGATGTCGCCGCCGCGCTCGTCAAGCACCACGCGACGGCACTGCGGCGGCAAGGCAGCGCGCAGGCGCTCGGCCTCGGCTGCCAGCAACGCGGCTACCGGCTTGCCGGAGGCGCGCGGTTCGGCTTTGACGGCCAGCAGCTCAATGGGCGCTTCGCGCGGCATACGCTTGGCGTACTCGGCAAAACCGGCGTCCACCCAATCAGGCATCCGGTGACCGACAGCCGCGACCAGCAGTTTCATCCCGCCAGCCCGTCGCTGACGCCCGCCCGCTTTGGCTTCACCTGCCAAAGCTCCTCCAGGTTGTAGTAGTTGCGCACGGCGGGCTGCATGACATGGACGACGATGCCGCCGAGGTCGACCAGCACCCATTCGCCGCTGTCCTCGCCTTCGACGCCAATGAGTTCGCCACCCGCTTCTTCAACCTTCTCGCGCACGTTGCGGGCCAGCGCCTTGACCTGTCGCGTCGAATCGGCGCAGGCAATGATGATGCGATCAAACAGGGCGGTCAGTTTGCTGGTGTTGATGACTTCAATATCACGCCCCTTGATGTCCTCAAGGGCGGCGATGGCGATGCGCTGGAGCTTGGCGGTTTGCATTGTCAGTTCGAGTAAAGATGATGGCGGTGAATATAGTCGAGAACCGGCGCGGGCAGCAATGTGTCTGCCGCCGTGCCCTGTCTCAGTTTGGCGCGAACCTCGGTGGCGGAAACCGTGCCTGCCGAGAGCGGGAAATCGACAATGACGCCTGCCGCTGTCTGGGTTAATGCAGCGGGCGGGCCGTGCCGACGCTGGAATTCTTCGGCCAGTTCGGCAGGCATGGCGGCTGGCGTCAACGGAAAAGTTGGCCGCGACGCGATGCCGATGTGAGCGAGCCGGAACAACTCGCGCCAGCGGTGCCAGCCGGTCAGCATCAGGAAAGCGTCGGCCCCCATGAGCAGGACGAGAGGGCGGCGGTCGCCCAGATCGCGGCGCAGCCGCTCGAGCATGGGTACGGTGTAGCCGGGCGTCGCGTTGAGAATTTCGGCATCGTCGACGCGAAACCGCGGATGACCGGCGGTCGCCAGACTCACCATCGCCAGACGGTGTTCCGGCGCGGCCAGCGGCGCGGCGCGATGATGCGGCTGGCCTGCCGGAATCCACAACACTTCGGCAAGGCCGAGCTGCCGCAGCGCTTCTTCGGCGAGGCGCAGGTGGGCGGTATGGACCGGATCGAAGGTGCCGCCGAGAAGGCCGATGGGCTGATTAATCACCGTCAGCTTTGCCGTGAAAGACATCCTGATAGCTGACGAAAACGCTGGTCATAATGACCGGGGCGATGACGAATAGCAAAATCAGCCTGAGGAGGAGCGCAAGAAGGTCGAACGCCACATCGGAAATGGCGTTGGCCGCGATCAGGAGCAGGCTTGGGGCAAGGACGCCGATCAGGCCGGTCACCAGCGCATAGACGGCGAAGGCGCGCCAGTTGCGCACGCTGGCCATAAAGCTGAAAAACACCGCCTTCATCGGCGCGATCTCATCCCACGCCGTGAGCAGAGGCGCGAACCAGAAAGCCGCGATAACCGGCAGGGCAATAATCAACACCTGCGCGAGTATTTTCAGCCTTGCCTCATCGGATTCGGGCAGCGCCGCTGGACTGTCCGCGATGATCGAACTGATGAGCAGAATGAGCAAGGAGCCGAGCAAATGCAGTCCGCCCAGGCGGATCAGCTCAACGCGCCGCTGCTGAATACCGTAAGTGAGCGCAACCGCGCCGATGCCGCCGCCCCGCTGAACGACGCGGCAGCCGTTGGCCAGAATCACGACCAGCATGGGCAAGGCGAGCGGCATCAGGAAAGGGCCGACAACAGGCACCAAGTTGACCGCGATGACCACGAACAAATAGGCCATCGCCAATCCGGTAATCAGCGGCGGATTGCGGCGGAAAATCCTGAAACTGGCGATCAGCCACAGAAGGCCGTGGCGAGCGGGAAGACGGCGGGCCTGCATCGCGCTATTCAAAGATGTCCTGATAGGCGGCGTAATGGGCGCCATAGAGCACCGGCATCAATATCAGCCAGCCGAGAAACGCCGGTATCGTGGCAACAAAACCAAGTACCAGCAGGATGACGCCATACACCAGAAACGGCAGGATGTTCTTCAGCGAACCGGCGAAACTGGCTTTCATCGCGGCAAGCGGTTCCATGTTGCCGAACGTCACGAGCGGCGGCGCAAACCACATCGCCATGAAAAGAGGCAAAAACAACGCCAGCATGAAAAGCGCCACGGCGAGCATCATGAGGATGGCGAAAATGCCCAATCCCGCGGTGGCCTCGTGGTTGCCGGTAAAGAGAACGGCGGCCAGCGCGGAACCGCCAACCAAGAACATCAGGAATCCCCCAATCATCATGATGGCGACTGCGCCGATGGTGTACCAGACGCCGACCATGAGCAAGCCGTTGGCATTCTGTTTGAAACCGGCAAAAAGATGTTCGAAAGTCAGTTCCTTGCCCTGCTGCAATGAACGGCAACCGATCAGCAATCCAGCCATCAGCGCGGGCATGGCCAGGTTCAGGCACAACTGGCCGATGAATGGCACGAAGCTGAGGATGATGGTAATGGCAAGCAGCGCCACGGACAGGCCGATCCAGATGCCCGGATTTTTCATGAAATAAGCCCAGCCCTGCTTCAGCCATTCAATGGGCTGCCCCATGCCGACAGCTTTTGCCGCGCCGGTGAGCGTGCTTGTGTTCGAGCCTGCTTCGTCAGTCATGATGTTCTCCTGTCAGTGCGTCAAAACGACATAATCACCCACATCGGCACGCTGACCTTGCCGCTCAAATCGTCCTGCCGCAGCCACTTTCCGTCCCCTTTGTTGTTGACCAGATAATAGGGTTTGCCATGCGGCGGGGTGACTTTCATCATGTAGAGCTGACCATTGATGCGGTATTCCTCAACCGTGTCCTCACCGCGTTTGATAATCGTGACTTCGGGTTCCGGCACGTTGTCGACCATCGGGGGCGGCGGCGGCACTTCAGGCAGCGGCTGCAAATCAGAGGGAGCCTTCTGGGCAAAGGCGGGCGAGCCTGCGAACAGGGCAAGCGTTACGGAAAGCAGGAATCGGCGGCGCATATCAAGTGTCCTCAACAGGGATTTTACAGATTGAGCAAAAGCTCGTGCTCCTCAGGAAGCCGGCGGAAGCCACGATGCTGATAGTAATCGAAGATGGCCGCGACCACGGATTCGGGGTCATCAATGATGGAAATCAAGTCCATGTCCTCGGGGTCAATCATGCCCTCGGCGACCAATCGGGCGCGGAACCAATCGAGCATCCCGTCCCAGAATTCGCCGCCGACCAGAATCAGCGGAATTTTCGGTGTCTTTCCGGTCTGGATCAGCGTCAGGGCTTCCAATAATTCGTCGAGGGTGCCGAAGCCGCCGGGCAGCACCACATAGGCGGTGGCGATTTTGACGAACATGTACTTGCGGGCGAAGAAGTGGCGGAAAGTCTGCGAAATGTCCTGATAGCGGTTGGCAACCTGTTCGTGCGGCAACTGAATGTTGAGGCCCACCGACACGCCCTTGCCGCTGAACGCGCCTTTGTTGGCCGCCTCCATCACGCCCGGCCCGCCGCCTGAAATGACCGTGAAACCGGCATCGGAAAGCAGGCGGGCAATGCGCTCGGCCAGTTGGTAATACGGGGATTCCGGCGGCACGCGCGCGCTGCCGAAAATGGACACGGCAGGCTGAACATTGGCCAGACGCTCGGTTGCCTCGACGAACTCTGACATAATTCCGAACACCCGCCATGCTTCGCGGGCCGCCGCTTGGGTCGTCTGCGCCGGAGCGACCGTCCAGGGATCGGTGATATCCGGCAGCTTATTTTTCGCGCTCATATATGCCTCTTTTGCTCCTCGTCGATGGTTCGTCCTACCTGTATCGCGCCTACCATGCGCTGCCTGATCTGCGCGCCGCGTCGGGCCAGCCGACCGGCGCGATCAAGGGGGTGCTGTCCATGCTGCGCAAGCTCGCAACCGACTATAAGGCAGATTATCGCGCCGTGGTGTTTGACGCCAAAGGCAAAACTTTCCGCGACGACTGGTATCCCGATTACAAGGCCAACCGGCCACCCATGCCGGACGATCTCGCCGCGCAGATTGAACCGCTGCACGAGTGCGTCCGCGCCGAAGGCTGGCCGCTGCTGAGCGTCGCGGGCGTGGAGGCCGATGATGTGATCGGCACCCTGTCCTGCGCAGCGGCTGCGCAAGGCATTGACTGCGTGATTTCGACCGGCGACAAGGATTTGGCGCAACTCGTCAATGCCCGCGTCAAGCTCGTCAACACCATGAGCAATGAGGTCCTCGACGAAACCGGCGTGCGGGAAAAATTCGGTGTGCCGCCTGAGCGCATGGTCGACTTTCTGGCGCTGACCGGCGATGCGACGGACAATGTGCCCGGCGTCGCCAAAGTCGGCCCCAAGACAGCGGCCAAGTGGTTGGCGCAGTATGGCACGCTCGACGCCATCGTTGCCCGCGCCGGCGAAATCAGCGGCGCGGCGGGCGAAAACCTGCGCGCCCATCTCGACTTCCTGCCGCTGGGCCGCAAGCTCGTCACCGTTGCCTGTGATCTCGATTTGCCGGTGCCGTTAGCCGATCTTGCGCCGCAAGCCGCCGACGCCGCCAAGCTCGCCGGACTCTATGACCGGCTCGGTTTCAAAAACTGGCTGCGCGAGGCACAAGCCGCCGCGCCGTCAGCGTCGCCGCCGCCCGCCGTAAAAAATGCCGTCGACAGCTACGAGGCCATTCTCGACGAAACCGCTTTCGCCCGCTGGCTGGCCAAAATTGAAACTGCGCCGTTGACCGCGCTCGACACCGAAACCACTGGCCTTGATCCGCTACAGGCGCAACTGGTCGGCATTTCCTTTGCGGTCAAGACAGGCGAAGCCGCCTATCTGCCGCTGGCGCACCGATACGCCGGCGCGCCGCCGCAACTGGCTTTCGATGCTGCGCTGGCGCGGCTCAAGCCTTGGCTGGAATCGCCGCAACACAAGAAGGCAGGCCAGCATCTCAAATACGACCGCCACATTTTTGCCAATCACGGTATCGCCTTGCGCGGCATCGCGGACGACACCCTGCTCGAATCCTATGTGCTGGAATCGGACAAGTCGCACGACCTCGGCAGTCTGGCCGAGCGGCATCTTGGCCTCAAGTCGATCAGCTACGACGACGTGACCGGCAAAGGCGCGAAACGCATTTCCTTCGCCGAGGTACCGGTCGAAAAGGCCGCCGAATATGCCGCAGAAGACGCCGACTTGACGCTGCGCGTGCATGAGGCGCTGACATCAAAGCTGGCTGCCGAACCGCAACTCGACACCCTCTACCGCGAGCTTGAATTGCCCGTCGCCGAAGCGCTCTACCGCATGGAACGAAACGGCGTGTTGATCGACGTGTTCTCGCTTGCCCAGCAGGGCGACGAACTGGGCCGCAAACTGCTGGTGCTGGAATCCGAAGCGCAGCAGCTTGCCGGCCAGCCCTTCAATTTGGCATCGACCAAACAGTTGGGTGAAATCCTGTTCGGTCAGTTGGGCCTGCCGGTGGTGAAAAAAACCCCCGGCGGCGTGCCTTCAACCGACGAAGAAGTGCTGGCGAAGCTGGCCGAGGATTACCCGCTGCCGCGCAAAATTCTCGATTACCGCAGCCTCGCCAAACTCAAAAACACCTATATCGACAAGCTGCCGCAAATGGTGAATCCGCAGACCGGCCGCGTACATACCAGCTTCGGTCAGGCGGTTGCCGTGACGGGGCGGCTGTCGAGCAACGACCCCAATCTGCAAAACATTCCCGCGCGCACCGCCGAGGGACGGCGCATCCGCTCGGCCTTCATCGCCCCCTCCGGCTGTGCCATCGTCTCTGCCGACTATTCGCAAATCGAACTGCGCATCATGGCGCATTTGTCCAACGACGCCCGCCTGCTCGACGCCTTCGCGCGCGGCGAGGACATCCACCGCGCCACCGCCGCCGAAGTGTTCGGCGTGACGCCGCTGGAAATCGGCCCCGAACAGCGCCGCGCCGCTAAAGCCATCAACTTCGGCCTCATTTATGGCATGAGCGCCTTCGGCCTCGCCAAGCAAATCAACGTCGACCGCAGCGCCGCGCAAGCCTACATGGATCGCTACTTCGCCCGCTATCCGGGCGTCGCCCGCTACATGGAAGAAACCCGCGCCCAAGCCCGTGACCAGGGCTATGTCGAAACCGTCTTTGGCCGCCGCCTCTGGCTGCCCGAAATCAAATCAGGCATCGCCGCCCGCCGTCAGGGCGCGGAACGCGCCGCCATCAACGCCCCCATGCAAGGCACCGCCGCCGACCTC
>JAISPO010000097.1 GCA_031274855.1 Zoogloeaceae bacterium
ACCTGATGCGGCGCTTCGGAGTAGTACCAGGGATTGAGCTTGTCGAAGGTGGCGACCTCGTGCTTGGGCGGGGGCACATGGGTTTTGCCGGCCAGCCACGCGTCGATGTGGCGGGCGGCTTTCTTGCCATGACCGACGGCGACAGTGACGGTACGCTCGGAAGGCACCATGTCGCCGCCGGCGAAAATGCCGGCGTGGCCGGTCATCATGTTGGGGCCGACTTGCACCATGCCGTCTTTGACTTCCAGTCCGGGCACGCCTTCGAGCAGGCCGAGGTCGACATCCTGACCGAGCGCCAGCACGACCGAGTCGGCAGCCAGTGTTTCGAATTCGCCGGTCGGCTGCGGGAAGCCTTTGTCGTCGAGCGCCATTTTTTCGATAATGATTTCGCCCTCATCGGCCTGCTTGATGGTGGAAAGCCACTTGACCATCACGCCTTCCTGTAGCGCCTCTTCGATTTCGGAATCGTGCGCGGGGGCTTTTTCGCGTGTGCGGCGATAGACGATGATCGCGTCTTCCGCGCCCATGCGCTTGGCGGTGCGGGCGACATCCATTGCCGTATTGCCGCCGCCGTAGATCACCACGCGTCGGCCGAGCATGGGTTTTTCTTCGCCTTCCATCGAGCGCAGCACCGATATCGCGTCGATGATGCGCGTGCTATCGGCTGCCGGAATATAGGCACGCTTGCCGATGTGCGCGCCGACCGCGAGAAAGGCGGCATCGAAGCGGCCTGCCTGCATGGATTCGGCGATGTTCGTCACTTTGGTGTCGAGTTTCAGCGTGACGCCGAGATCGAGGATGCGTTTGATTTCGGCTTCGATCACCGCGCGCGGCAGGCGATACTTGGGAATGCCGAAGCGCATCATGCCGCCCGCGACCGGGCCGGCTTCGTGAATTTCAACCGCATGGCCCAAGCGTGTCAGATGATAGGCCGCCGACAGACCCGACGGCCCCGCGCCGACGACCAGTACGCGCTTGCCGCTGACGCGTTGGGGCTTCTCGAAAGCCCAGCCGCGTTTGAGCGCCTCGTCGCCGAGAAAACGCTCGACGGCGTTAATGCCGATACCGGCATCGACAAGCTGCCGGTTGCAGGCGCCCTGACAGGGGTGATAGCAGGCGCGGCCCATGATCGCGGGCAGCGGGTTATTCTCGACCAGCGCGCGCCAAGCCTTCTGGTAGTCGCCGCTTTCCGCGTGGTAGAGCCACTCTTGAATGTTCTCGCCAGCCGGACAGGCGGCATTGCACGGCGGCAGCCGGTCGACGTACTGTGGCCGGAGCGTGCGCCAGGAGCCGGTTTTGTTGGCCAGCGAAGAACCCGGATTGAGGGTGATGGCAAAGGGCTTGTCCATGATTTCAGTTTCCTTGCAGCAAACCGTATTTGCGGATGTTGCGATCCGCCAGCGCCTGTAACCTGGCAATGATGTCGACACGCGGCGTCTTGCCGAACAGATGGGCATAGCGTTTTTGTGGCTTCAGGTATTCCTCCACCGGCAGGGGACGGCGGATGGTCAACACCGTCTTGACCTTGCCATGCTCAGCCGCGAACACCGGAAAAATGCCGGTCTCCTTGGCCAGCCGCGCAATTTTGATGGTCTCGTTGGAAGCCGTTCCCCAGCCGAGGGGGCAAGGCACGAGGATATGAATGTAGCGCGCGCCCCGCATTTCCATCGCGCGGCGCACCTTGGCTTCGAGGTCGCGCAGATCGGCCACTGTCGCCGTCGCCACATAGGGGATCCCGTGCGCCATGGCGATGGCCGGTACGAATTTGCCCTGACCGAAAACATTGCCCGGCTCGGAACCGACGGCCATGGTCGTCGCCGTGCGCGCCGCCGGCGGCGTGGCCGACGAACGCTGAATGCCGGTGTTCATGTAGCCTTCGTTGTCGTAGCAGATGTAGAGCACGTCGTCGTTGCGCTCGAACATGCCCGACAGGCAGCCGAAGCCGATGTCGGTCGTGCCGCCATCGCCGCCCTGCGCCAGCACGCGGATTTCGCGCTGCTCGCCCTGCTGCTTTTTCACTTTCAGCGCGGCGGCAATGCCGGTCGCCACCGCTGCGGCGTTGCCGAACAGCGAATGAATCCAAGGCACCTGCCAGGAGGTTTCGGGATAAGGCGTCGAGAAAACTTCGAGACAGCCGGTGGCGTTGGCGCAGATCAACTGGCCATTGGTCGCCTCCATCACCGCATCGACGGCGTAGCGGGCGCCGAGCGCCTCGCCGCAGCCCTGACAGGCGCGATGGCCGGAATTGAGCGAGTTGTAGCGTTTTTCCTGCGCTTGCACGCTGCGTTCTTCGGGCGGCAGCAGCCGGTTGCCGACGGTGAAGGTGCCGGTCTGGTAAAACTTGACGGGTTGAAAACTCATGGCCTGTCTCCTATGCCAGTTTGGCGGCAACGACGCCGATATCGCGCAACATGGACTCGGCGACCGGCCCGGAGCGCCGCTTGACGCGCTCGCGCTCCAGTTGCTTGGCGACGAGATCGTGGTTGAGATCGAGGAAGCTGACCGGATCGAGATCGTTCTTTTCCGCCTGACGGAACAGCGCATGAAGGGAACGCATGGTGATGGGCCGTCCGCCGAGACCGGCCACCACGGTATAAACGTCGGTCGGCAGCGCCGACAGCGCCATGCGCACATTGGCCGAGACGATGCCGCCCAAGCCGACCGCCATGCTTTTTTCCAGCACGACGACGCGCTTGGCGTGGCGCAAGGCTTCGGCAACCTCGCGGATGGGGAAAGGCCGGAACAGGGTAATGCCCACCACGCCGATTTTGTGACCGGCCTCGCGCATTTCGTCGACCACATCCTTGATGGTGCCGAGCACCGACCCCATCGCGACGATCACCGTCTCGGCATCGTCGGCTTTGTAAGCGCGGATCAAGCCGCCCGAATCGCGCCCGAACACCGACTTGAACTCGGCGGCATAAGCAGGGATGAGCTTGAGCGCCTCCATCTGTTTGGCGTGGGCGAGGTAGCGCACTTCCATGAACGCCTCCGGGCCGACCATCGCGCCAATCGACACCGGCTCGGCGGGATCGAGCATCTGACGCGGCTCGTACTTCGGCAAATAGGCGTCGACCTGCGCCTGAGTCGGCATATCCACCTGCTCGTAAGCGTGGGTCAGGATGAAGCCATCCATGCAGACCATCACGGGCAGGCTCAACTCCTCAGCCAGCCGGAAAGCCTGAATATGCAAATCGAGCGCCTCCTGATTGGTTTCGGCGAACAACTGCAACCAGCCGGAATCGCGCTGGGAAAGCGCATCCGAGTGATCGTTCCAAATGTTGATGGGCGCGCCGATGGCGCGGTTGGCCACTGTCATCACAATCGGCAGGCCGAGGCCGGAAGCGTTGTACACCGCCTCGGCCATAAACAGCAGACCCTGCGACGCAGTCGCCGTGTAAGCGCGCGCGCCGGCGGCAGAAGCGCCGATGGCGACCGACATGGCGGCGAATTCGGATTCGACGTTGACGAACTCGCAGGGACTGAGACTGCCATCCTTCACCAATTCGCCCAGCCCTTCGACGATATGCGTCTGCGGCGAAATCGGATAGGCGCAGATCACTTCAGGACGGCACAGCGCCACCGCCTCGGCGACGGCGCGCGAACCTTCGATCTGTTTAAGCATTCGCAACCTCCTCCATTTTTTTACGCGCAATGCGATAAGCCTCGGTCGCGGCGGCAATGTTACCGGCGGCCACCTTGTCCGGGAATTTATCCTTGATCGCCTTGACGACCGATTCAAGTTTGAGCAATCCTGAAATCGCCGCAAAGCTGCCCAGCAGCGGCACATTCGGCACCGGCCGCCCGACGCAACGCAGGGCGATTTCGGTCGCCGGCACGGTGCACAGACGCGCGGGATTCCGGCCACGCACCAGCTCGGTCAACCCAAGCTCCTCGAAAGTCTTGCCGGTGTTGATGAGAATGTAACCGTCGGGCTTGAGGCCGGAAAAAATATCGACCTGATGCAATAGCGTCGGGTCCTGAATAATCAGCGCGTCGGGCGTGATGACCGGCTCGCGCAGCCGGATTTCCTTGTCGGCGATGCGGCAGAAGGCCACCACCGGCGCGCCCGTGCGCTCCGAGCCGAAACTCGGAAACGCCTGCGCGTGACGCCCCTCGTCGAAGGCCGCGATGGACAGCATCTCCGCCGCCGTCACCACGCCTTGCCCGCCCCGGCCATGTATACGTACCTGTAGCATGAACCTCTCCTTCTCTCTATCTTGCAGTACTGCC
>JAISPO010000119.1 GCA_031274855.1 Zoogloeaceae bacterium
AGGGCGGCTTCGTCCTTGGCCGGTACGAGCAGGCCGTTGACGCCATCCTGAATTACCTCGGGGACGCCGTCCACCGCTGTACCGATCACCGCCAAACCGGAGGCCATGGCTTCGATGTACGAGGTGCCCAAGGCTTCCTGCCAAGTCGCCAGCGCGAAGAAGTCGATGCCCGCCAGCACATTGGGAATATCGCGGCGCAGCCCGAGCAGATGGACACGCTGAGTCAAACCCTTTTCAGCGATGTAGGCCGTTAGCCGGTCGTAGATCGGGCCATCGCCAGCGAATACCAGATGCACTTTGGGCCGCTCGGCCAGCAAAGGAATGGCGGCGTCTATCAATTCCTTGTGGCCCTTCCCGAAGCGCAGAATGGCGACAGTGCCAATCAGGATATCGTCCTCGGCCAAGCCCAGTTCGTCGCGCAGAGTGGAACACTCGACTGGAGGCGGTGGAGCGATGCCGGTGTAGACCGTCGCTATATTGGCTTCTGGTACGCCCACTGAGACCAGATAGCGGCGCACCCAGCCGCTTACCGCCACGACCTTGTGAGGCAGCCATTTGTAAGTTGTCAAAGAAGTTATCGCCAGCGCCAGATGACGGGTACGAACGATTAGCGGCGTCCCCGCCAACCGCCCTGCCAGCCCGCCCACCAGACTGTCATGTCCGCTGTGGGTGTTGATTACATCGAAGCGGCCACGGCGCAGCAAGCGGCGCAACGTCCACACCGCTTTCAAGTCGGCGCCGCCACGGATGCCGACACGATGCACCGCAAATCCCGCGGCTTCGGCGCGGTCGCCCAAGCGGGCCCCTGGTGGGCAGGCCACTTCCAGCATGTGACCGCGCTCGCGCAGGGACAACATCTCCTTGAAGGTGCGATGCTCCTGCCCACCCCAGCCGGTGGAGGATTCAGTATGCAGAATTTTGAGGGTCATGGATTTGGATGCTACGGAAGCAGTCCACCGGAACTTGGCAGGCGGCAATTATAAAGGCTTCACATCCCCTACCCCGGCCGGCAATAGCGACCGGTACAGGCCGAGCAAACGGCCGGTCATGGCCTCGGTACTCAAGGCGGCGGCAGCGGCGCGGGCGCGGGCGGAGCAGGCGCGGCGCAGTTCGGGGTCGAGCAGGCGGGCCATGTTGTTGGCGAGCGCCGGTACATCCAGCGCATCGCAGAGAAAACCGGCTTGGTGGGCTTGTACGATTTCCCCCGCGCCGCATTTGGTGCTGGTCAGCACCGGCAGACCACAGGCCAAGGCTTCAAGCGCGGCATTGGGCAGGGGATCGTAAAGGGTGGGCAGGACGAAGGCATCGGCAGCGCCGTAGAAGGGGCGCACATCCGCCTGCGGACCAGCGAAATGGATGCGCTGACCCGCGTCGCCAAGCCCTTGCGCCTGCGCTTGATAGCGGGCGGCATGTTTGTCCTTGCCGACGATCAGCAGATGGGCGTTTTCCGGCAGGCGGGCAAGGGCGGCGATGGCTGTCGCCACGCCCTTGCGGGCATAGCCCGAGCCGACCAGCAGGTACAGTACAGCGTTATCGGGAATGCCGTAGCGGGCGCGGATCTCGCTCCGGTGTGTGGTGAGAGCGGGGGAAAAACGCCCGGTGTCGACGGCGCTGTAGATGACGTGGAGTTTCTCCGGCGCGATGGGAAAGTGGGCGAGGATCTCATCGCGTACCATTTCCGAGTTGCAGATTACCGCCTTCAGCCGAGGGCTGGCGAACAGGCGCCGTTCAGCGGCAAGGCGAAAATGGTGGGCCGGATTGAGGCTGATCGACAACCGCCCCAGCCAGGAGAGGCTACGCCGCCGCTCGGCCAGCCAGACCCGATGCACGCCATCGCCGGCGCGGAAAATATCGCAACAGGGAATGCGCTCGTGGGACTGCACCAACGTGGGCTGATCTCGATCCAAGGCCGTGCATACCGCCTTGCCGAAACTCAAGTCGCGCCACAGGCTGCCCAGATAGAAAGGGTTGCAGATCACGGGCGTAAAAACACTTTCGCCACCGGCCCATTCGCGGGTGTACAGGGACAGGGTGATGCCCTGTCCGGCCAAGGCGTCAAGCGCCTGACTGACGAAGCGTTCCGCCCCGCCGTAAGGGGTGTAGCGCTGGCGAACGATGGCGAGTTTCATGGAGCCTCAGAAACGGAGGTGGAAGCGGCAACCCGATGAACGGCCGCGAGAAAAGCGGCAACGATTTCCGCTTGTGGAATGTCGGCCATAGCCTCGGCGGCGTAGAGGGGCGTGAGCGGATTATCGGGTAGCAGGAACCATTCCGGGCGTATTTCGACAAACAGGGCAACGCCGGGTTTTCCCAGCGCAGCGGCGAGGTGCATGAGTCCGCCGTCTGCGCCGAGGAAGAAGGCGCAGCGCTGGATTTCCCGAGCGGCTTCGGCCAGATTGGGCAGATCAAGGCGTACCGTGCAGTGGCGATCCACGAACCCGGCGGGAATGGCGGCCAAATCCTTTTGGGCGCTCGGGCCGCTGCCGATCAAGACGAAGTGAGGTGCCGGAGCAGCCGAAGGCCAGCTTTGGATCAAGGCGGCCAGCAACCCGGGCAAATCCTGCCAGCGGCGCCGTTTCTCCTTCCAGTGCGCTCCTCCGTCCCAGCCGCCCAAGGCTACGGCGATGTGTCCGGCTTGGGGAACGATACCGGCCGTGACCGCTGGAGAAATGCGCGGGGGATGTGGCGGTTGCACGGGAGAACCAAACAGTTGCGCAACGCGATGGGTGACGAAGTCAAAGAAAGCGTCGTAAGGTTCGCCATCCGGGCGATTGGCCATGATGGCGAAGGGCTGACGCGGATAATGGCGTTGCTTGCGCCTGATCGAAGCGGAGCCGAGGCGCTGAAGCAGGATGAAATCGTAGTCCGGCGGGCATTCTTCGATGCGCCGGTAAATGCGGCGGAAGCGCGTATCCCCCTCGAACAGCTCAGCCGGCCCCTTGGTGATACACAGGTCTACGGTGATCTCGCCGGGGAAAGCGAAACGCGGGGACAGCCCCATGATGCTGTCGCCTATGCCATCGTTCCAGTCGTATACCCACAGAATGCGCTGAACCTCTGGAGGAATGCGGGTGACCTGACGCCATTTTTGTCCAGTGAGATAAAGCAACAGCTCCCGCTTCAGGGCTTTCAGAACCCGTGAGGGCTTGGAATCTTTTTTCTTCGACTGCACTGAGAGCTCCTCAAAGCGTTCACGAAAAATTGATTGGGGAAGGGGTATCCGTCGCTGTCGTAAAATCGAACCCGAGAAATTCTATACTGCCATGCTCATTCCTTTGTGTGCAATCCCCACCTTTGATCGCCTTGCCGCTTGCTTGGCGCTAACGCTAGCTTGAACACTCATTCCCCCAACATCGCCGAACTCGGCCAGGTTTTTACGCCTTCCGGCATCGTTGAGCGGATGCTGGCGCTGCGGCGGAATTGTGGGCGGGCGCTGGAGCCGTCGGCGGGGGAGGGGGCTTTCAGCAGGCGGATTCCGGGCTGTGCCGCTGTCGAGCTTGATGGCCGGGTTGCGCCGCAGGGGGCTTGGGTGGGTGACTTTTTTGCCTATCCCGGGACGGAGCGGTTTGAGACCATCATCGGCAATCCGCCTTATGTCCGGTATCAGGACATTCTGCCGGAGACCAAGCGGCTGCTGGATAGCAGGCTGTTCGACAGGCGCTCGAATCTGTATCTTTTTTTCATCGAGAAGGCTGTCCGGCATCTTGAGCCTGGCGGCGAGTTGATTTTCATTGTGCCGCGCGAGTTCATCAAGCTGACGGCGGCCCGCAAGCTCAACGAATTTCTTTACGCCGAGGGCAGCATTACCGACTTCATCGAGACCGGCGATACGCGCATCTTTGCCGATGCCGTGCCGAATTGCGCGATCTTCCGTTTCGAGCGGGGGCGCTTCGACCGGACGATGAGCGATGGCCGCATTTTCACGCTGATCAATGGGCAGTTGATGTTTTTATCCGGCCGCTACACGGCGCCGCTCGGCGATTTGTTCAGCGTGAAAGTCGGCGCGGTATCCGGCGCGGACAGGATTTTCAGCCACCCGCAGGGGAACGCCGAGTTTGTCTGCTCGGAAACGGTGGATACCGGCAAGACGCGGCGCATGATTTTTAACGTCCAGCATCCTCATCTGACCCGATACAAGGACACGCTGCTGGCCCGCCGCATCCGCAAGTTCAACGAAACCAACTGGTGGCTGTGGGGGCGCAAGCACCATATTGCTCAAAGTCCGCGCATTTACGTCAACGCCAAGACGCGCCGCGCCGCGCCATTTTTTCTGCATGATTGCCTGAATTACGATGGCTCGATACTGGCGCTGTTTCCGCGTAACCCGAAACTCAATCTCCGGCGGGCAGTCGAGCTGCTCAACACTGCGGTCGATTGGCAAGAATTGGGTTTCAAGTGCGACGGGCGCTTCTTGTTCACTCAGCGCTCGCTTGAGCAATGCCTGCTGCCCGAAGCGTTCAACAGCCTCTCTCGTGTAGACTCGTAGCATGGTTCCCCATCTCACCACCGCTTTGACCGGGCCGCTGTTTGAACTGGAGCGGCGCTTTCTCGAAGCGGAAACCGCCATTGAGCGCTGGCTGCGCGGCCAGTGGCTGAGCCACGCGCCGCCGTTTTATGCCTCGGTCGATTTGCGCAATGCCGGTTTCAAGCTGGCGCCGGTCGATACCAACCTGTTTCCGGGCGGCTTCAACAATCTGAATCCCGCTTTTCTGCCGCTGTGCGTACAGGCGGCGCAGGGCGCGATTGAAAAAATCTGCCCCGAAGCCAGAAACCTGTTGCTGATTCCCGAAAATCACACGCGCAACCAGTTCTACCTGATGAACGTCGCCCATCTGGCGGCCATCCTGCGCCACGCTGGTCTCAATGTGCGCATCGGCTCCCTGCTGCCCGAGATCAAGGCGCCGACCACGCTTGATCTGCCCGATGGTCAAACGATTACGCTGGAACCGCTCAAACGCCTTGGCCCCAACGGCGGCCGTTTGGGCGTCGAAGGCTTCGATCCCTGCGCCATCCTGCTCAACAACGATCTTTCTGCCGGTGTGCCGGAAATTCTCGGGAATCTGCGCGGACAGCAGTTGATTCCGCCGCTGCATGCGGGCTGGCATGTGCGCCGCAAGTCGCGCCACTTTTCCGCCTTCCGCGAAGTCGCGCTTGCCTTCGCCAAGGCCATCGACATCGACCCCTGGCTGATCGACCCCGAATTTGCAGTCTGCGGTCAGATCAACTTCCACGAGCGCGCCGGTGAAGAATGCCTGCAAGCGCAGGTCGACACTTTGCTCTATCGCATCCGCGCCAAGTACCGCGATTACGGCATTGCCGCCGAGCCTTTTGTCATCGTCAAAGCCGACGCCGGTACCTACGGCATGGGCGTAATGACCGTCAAAGACGCCAGCGAAGTCAAAGACCTCAACCGCAGGCAGCGCAACAAAATGGCCGTGATCAAGGAAGGTTTGGCCGTTACCGAAGTCATCATTCAGGAAGGCGTGCCGACCATTGAGACCGTCGCCGCTGGCGTTGCCGAACCGGTGATTTACATGATCGACCGCTACGTCGTTGGCGGCTTCTACCGCGTCAATACACAACGCGGGATCGACGAAAACCTCAACGCTCCGGGTATGCGCTTTGAACCGCTGGCCTTCGAATGCGGCTGCTCGCTGCCCGATTGCTGCCTCGGCCCCGACGCGCCGCCCAACCGCTTCTACGCCTACGGCGTTGTCGCCCGCTTGGCGCTATTGGCGGCGGCCATCGAGCTGGAACAATCGGGCGGCAGGATTCAGTAAGCCCCGCTCAGTTTTGCCGTAATTCCTCGCGGATTACGCGCCTGATATCCGCTTCAAGGTGGCCGCTTTCAATCACACGGCGCAAGGTGTCGTTAATGAGTGTCTGATAGCCGCGCTCACCGGCCAATGCCTTGAAGTGATCGACAACCGGCATGTCGAGCATGATATTGATACGCTGCTTGCCGATGCGCGCGCGCACTGCCGTCTGCCAGTCGGCGCGGCTGGCGGGTTGACCGCCGACCCGGAAGCGGGCGCGGTCGAAATCGGCTTGCCTGAGCTTGGGCGCGTCGTCAGTAGTAGCCGACATTCTGGTAGTAGAGGTTCGTTTCATCGCTGTCTGCCTTGCGCATGGAAATGATGCGGATTTCGTCATCGGTTTCGACATGGACGATGAGGACAACAAGCACCTCAAGCAGCCCAATGCCGATCATGCGCTGTTCACCGTAGTCGGCGCGGCTGTCCTCGAACAGCATCAACGGGCCGGCAAAGACTTTTTCAGCATCGGCAAAATCCAGCCCATGATTGTCCAGATTGATCCGCCGCTTCGTTTCGTCCCATGTGTAGCGCATGATGTCATTATACACATTCAAATACACATATCAAGCCGGCATTACACAAACTTATTCTTTCGATTTGCGCTTAGGCGCGGGCTTTTCTTCAGGTTTAGGGTCTGCGGACGGGGTGCTCGGCGGCATGAAATTCCAGGGCCACAGCGCTGGATTGGCGAAGGGGTTGGCGTTGGGTGGAGACTGCCCTTCACCGGCTTGCTGGCTCATGGTCTGTAGCGCCATCAGGGTCGCGCGTTGCATTTCCAGCCCCTGAATGGTCATTTGCAGCATCGACAGGTTGCCTTTCAGCCAGCCTTCAACGGCCTTGAGGTCGGCAATACGCTGGCCAAGCTCGCCGGTATCGGCGGTCGGCGTCACCATGCCCGGCAGGGGAATGCCCATGTTGCCCCACAGGGATTTGAAAAACTCCAGCGGGTTTTCGTTGGCTGTCGACATGAGGCAATCCTCCCTCGGAATGACAAACCTTAATTATGACGATTATTGACGGAAACGGCGCACCCATTGACAGTATTGCCCGAAAACTGCCATAATGCGCCGTTTCGCTGGAGGGGTTCCCGAGCGGTCAAAGGGATCAGACTGTAAATCTGACGGCTCTGCCTTCGAAGGTTCGAATCCTTCCCCCTCCACCAGCAGGAAATTGCAGGGATTTTGCAGGATCAGGACTGTTGCGCCGAAAGGCGCGGCAGGGAGTGGTGAGTTGGGAAGTGGTCGCGGGCGGGTGTAGCTCAATGGTAGAGCCGAAGCCTTCCAAGCTTAAGACGAGGGTTCGATTCCCTTCACCCGCTCCAAAAAACGGGGTTCGCCCATGTAGCTCAGTGGTAGAGCACTCCCTTGGTAAGGGAGAGGTCGCGTGTTCGATCCACGCCATGGGCACCAGATTGGGTGAAATTGGGTTCACTTCGCAATTATTTTTTGATTGAGGGATTCGCATCATGGCAAAAGGCAAATTTGAGCGCACGAAGCCGCACGTAAACGTAGGCACGATTGGACACGTGGATCATGGCAAGACCACGCTGACGGCGGCGATCACATCGGTGCTGTCGGCGAAATT
>JAISPO010000100.1 GCA_031274855.1 Zoogloeaceae bacterium
CGCCATGTTCGTTCACGCGACCGCGCACCCTATGACATGCACGCAGGACATCGGCCACTGTGAGGAATGATCCGAAGGCCGCGATTCTATCATCTTCGCCTGCCCGTTCCTGAGCGTACACATACGCTTTGAAGCCCGCTCCTTCAAGGGGAAACCCTCCGAATTCTCCCTCCTATACCCCTTGACTATTTTCGCTTATGAGCGAAAATATGACATGTTCGAGATCAAGCATTACCTCACCGAAAGCGGCCATGACGTGTTCGCGGACTGGCGCGACACGGTGAAAGACGGCAAGGCGAAGATTGCCATTGACCGGCGCATTTACCGCGCCGAGCTTGGCAATTTCGGCGACCATAAGTCGTGCAGAGATGGCGTGTGGGAGCTTCGTATCGACGTAGGGCCGGGCTACCGTATTTATTACGCGCTGGCTGGACAGACGATGGTCTTGCTGCTTTGCGGCGGCACCAAACCTTTACAGCAAGCCGATATATCGAAAGCGTGCGAGTACTGGCAGGACTGGTAGGACAGGAAACAGGAGAAAGCGTAATGAGAGATCGACCCCATGACGACGCGATGGCCGAGGTTTTTCGCAAGGACCCGGCCTATGCGGTCACACTGCTCAATGACATCCTTGAGGACGGCGATCAAGGCGAACTTCTGATCGCGCTACGCCAGATGACAAAAGCCTTCGGCGGCATATCCAGAGTGGCCGAGCAAGCGCAACTCAACGGTACCCACATCTACCGCACACTGTCCGCCGACGGCAATCCGGAAATTCGCAGCCTGACGGCCATCCTCAAGGCAATGGGGCTGCGCCTCGCGGTGCAGCCAATCCAGATGCCGGTTGCGCACGCTTAACCCCCTGCAAACCCCCGCCCTTCGGGCACCCCCTTTGGGAAAGGGGGCTGTTGAACTGTACTTCGTCATGCACTCAGGACATCAGCCACGGTGAGGAAGGATCCGAAGACGACGATTCTGTCATTTTCGCTTACCTGTTTTCGAGCGTGCGCATAGGCAGCGGCGGCATCGGCGAAGAGCGGGAACGGGCCGGGGATGCCGGAGGCGGCAAGGGCCGCGGCCAGTTCCGCAGCGGTGGCGGCACGCGGGCCGGACAGCGTTGCCGGTAGCCAGTAGTCGATACGTCCGCGTAGCGCGGCGATCACACCGGCGATGTCTTTGTCGCGCATCATGCCGAACACAGCCCAGGTTTGGGGGTGGAAGGCCATGCTGCCGAGATTGTCGGCCAGCACCTGCGCGGCCTGCGGGTTGTGCGCCACGTCGAGGACGACGGTTGGGCGGCCGGGCAGCACTTGAAAGCGGCCTGTCAGTTCAACTTCGGCCAAGCCGCGACGGATGTCCTGCATCGCCACCGGCAGACACTCGCGCAAGGCGTCGAGCGCCGCTAACGCGCAGGAGGCGTTGCCGAGTTGGCGTTGTCCGCGCAAGGCGGGCAGCGCCAAACCGCTGCGCTGGCCGCCGCGCCCGTGAAACTGCCATTGGCCTTCCTGCTGCCGGTAGCCGAAATCCCTGCCGAGGATTTGCAAATCCGCGCCGATGGCGGCGGCGTGTTCCAGCAGGCGGCGCGGTGGGTTGGCGTCGCCGCAGATGGCCGGTCGAGCGGCGCGGAAAATTCCGGCTTTCTCGAAGCCGATGTCCTCGCGCGTCGATCCGAGAAAATCCATGTGGTCGAGGGCAACGCTGGTGACGATTGCCGCGTCCGGCTCGTAGATATTGGTGGCATCAAGCCGCCCGCCGAGGCCCACTTCGAGAATGATGGCGTCGAGCGGCTCTGCCGCGAATACTTCCCAGGCGCAGAGCGTGCCGTATTCGAAGTAAGTCAGCGGTGTGCCGCCGCTGGCGGTTCTGGCCTGTTCGACCCGCTCGAAGCCCCGGCAAAGCGCCGCGCCGGAGACGGGCCGGCCATCAATGCGCACACGCTCGTTGTAGTCGAGAATGTGCGGCGAGGTATAGAGGCCGACGCGATAGCCCGCCGAGAGCAGGATGCGTTCCAGCATGGCGCAAGTGGAGCCTTTGCCGTTGGTGCCGCCGACGGTAATCAGCGGGCAGACCGCGCGTTGCCCCAGCGCCTCGGCAACGCGGTTAACGCGCTCCAGCCCAAGGGCGATCGGCTGACCATGCTGACGCTCAATGAACGCCAGCCACTGCGCCAGCGTCATCAGTGCGGGGCCGGAACCCGGATCAGCATTGTCATCACGGCGGCCAGTTTGTCGCGCAACTGGCGTCGGTCGACGATCATGTCAATCGCGCCTTTTTCCAGCAGGAACTCAGCGCGCTGAAAACCTTCGGGCAATTTTTCGCGGACGGTCTGCTCGATCACGCGCGGACCGGCGAAGCCGATCAACGCGCCCGGCTCGGCAATGACGACATCGCCGACGAAGGCGAAACTAGCCGATACGCCGCCCATCGTCGGATCGGTCAGCACGGTGATGAAGGGCAGCTTGTGCGCGGCCAGTTGCGTCACGGCCGCAGTCGTCTTGGCCATTTGCATCAGGGAGAACAGGCCTTCCTGCAGCCGCGCCCCGCCGCTGGCGGTGATGCAGACGAACGGCGTCTGGGTTTCGATGGCGGCCTGCACACCGCGCACGAATTTTTCGCCGACCACGGATCCCATCGAGCCGCCCATGAACTCGAACTCGAAGCAGGCGACCACCACGGGGACGGTTTTGATCGCGCCCTGCATGACAATCAGCGCGTCGGCCTCGCCGGTATCTTCATTGGCCGCGGTCAGACGGGCCGGATAGCGGCGGCTGTCCTTGAACTTGAGCGGGTCGATCGGCACAACCTCGGCGCCGATTTCGAACTGGCCTTCGGCGTCGAGCAGCAAATCGAGCCGCGCGCGGGCGCGCAGCCGGTTGTGATGGCTGCACTTGGGGCAAACGCTCTGGTTGCTTTCCAGATCGGTGGCGTACAGCACCGCCTCGCAGGAGGGACACTTGACCCACAGGCCCTCCGGCATGGTCTTGCGCGCGCCTTCGCTGCGCTTGATTTTCGGCGGCAACAGTTTTTGCAACCAGCTCATGATTTCACTCCTTCATCCATCGCCTTGCGGATACCCGCCAGCAACGCAGTGACGCGCTGCGGCGCTTGACCCGAAGGCGCTTGCTCAATTTCTTCGATAATGCGGCTGCCGATCACAACCGCGTCCGCCACTGCCGCCACCCGCGCCGCGCTGACGCCATCACGGATGCCGAAGCCGACGCCAACGGGCATACCGATCTTTTGCCGAATCGCCGGAATGCGCCGGCTCACCTCGTCCAGATCGAGATTGCTCGCGCCTGTGACGCCCTTCAGCGCAACATAGTAGATGTAACCGCTACCGGCCTGGGCAACTTCGGCGCAACGTTTTTCCGTCGAAGTGGGGGCCAGCAGAAAAATGGGATCGAGCGCGTGCCGCTTGAGCAGCGCGGTGAATTCACCGCATTGTTCGGGCGGGTAATCGACCACCAGAACGCCATCGACGCCCGCCGCAGCAGCAGCCGCGGCAAACTCGGCTATGCCGAATGCTTCAATGGGATTGGCATAGCCCATCAGCACCAGCGGCGTCGCCGCGTCTTCCTTGCGGAACTGGGCCGCCAGCGCCAGCACAGTACGCAGGCTCATGCCGTAAGACAGGGCGCGCTCGGAAGCGCGTTGAATCGTGGGGCCGTCGGCCATCGGGTCGGAAAACGGCACACCCAGCTCAATGATGTCCGCGCCGCCCGCGACCAGAGCGCGCATCAGCGGCAAAGTCGCGCCCGGTTCGGGATCGCCCGCTGTAATGAAGGGAATGAGCGCCTTGCGCCCTTGGGCCTTCAGCCGCGCAAAAGTGGCCGGTATGCGCGACATCAGAATTGGATCCCCGATTTTTCCGCCACGGTGTGCATGTCCTTGTCGCCACGCCCGGAAAGGTTCACCAGCAGAACTTTATCCTCAGCCAGCGTTGGGGCGAGTTTGGCGGCATGGGCCAGCGCATGGCTCGATTCCAGCGCGGGGATGATGCCTTCGTATTTGCAAAGATCGTGAAAGGCGCGTAAAGCCTCGTCGTCGGTGATGGCGACATACTCGGCCCGCCCCGAATCCTTGAGCCAAGCATGTTCGGGGCCAACGCCGGGGTAGTCGAGACCGGCGGAAATCGAATGCGTCTCGATGATCTGGCCGTTCGCGTCTTGCAGCAGGTAAGTTCGATTGCCATGCAGCACGCCCACGCGGCCCGCGGCCAGCGAAGCCGCGTGCTTTCCGGTTTCGATACCATAACCGGCGGCTTCGACGCCGATCAGGCGGACATCCGCGTGCGGCAGATAGGGATGGAAAATACCCATCGCATTGGAGCCGCCGCCGACGCAGGCAATCACCGCATCGGGCTGGCGACCGGCGAGTTCGGGCATTTGCGTCAGGCATTCCTCGCCGATGATCTTCTGAAAATCGCGCACCATCATGGGGTACGGGTGCGGGCCGGCCACTGTGCCGATGATGTAGAAAGTGTTGCCGACGTTGGTGACCCAATCGCGCATGGCTTCGTTGAGCGCATCCTTGAGCGTTTTGGAGCCGGACTCAACAGGCACGACTTTCGCGCCCAAGAGCTTCATGCGATAGACATTGGCCGCTTGGCGCTCGATGTCCTCGGAACCCATGTAGACCACGCACTCCATCCCGTAGCGGGCCGCGACTGTGGCGCTGGCGACGCCATGCTGGCCCGCGCCGGTTTCGGCAATTACGCGCGGCTTGCCCATGCGCCGCGCCAACAGCGCCTGACCGATGCAGTTGTTAACTTTGTGCGCGCCCGTGTGGTTCAAATCCTCGCGCTTGAGATAGATTTGCGCGCCGCCCAAGACTTCCGACCAGCGTTTGGCGTGGTAAATCGGGCTGGGGCGGCCAACGTAATGCTTGAGTTCGTATTCGTATTCGGCGCGGAAAACCGGATCGGATCGGGCCGCCTCATAGGCCAGGCGCAATTCCTCAATGGCGGAAATCAGGGTTTCAGCGGCAAAAATACCGCCAAACTTACCGAAATATCCTCTATCGTCTGGTAACTCGCGTGAATTATCTGGTATCTGCATTCTTTACTGCCGCGACAAAGGCGGCGATTTTGCCGGCATCCTTAATGCCTTTGGACAACTCGACCCCACTGCTGACATCCACCGCCCAAGGCCTTAGCTTGCGGATGGCGGCACCGACATTTTCCGAATCCAAGCCACCGGCTAAAAGTATCGGCAGGGGCAAATTTTCAGGTACCAGCGACCAGTCAAAGGCCCGACCGCCGCCCCCATAGCCTTCGACATGAGTATCCAGCAACAAACCTTGGGCAGAAGCGTAAGCGCGGGCGAATTCTACCAGATCAAATCCGGGCTTCATCCGCGCTGTCTTGATATAAGGACGCCCGAACTGGCGGCAGAATTCCGGCGTTTCCTCGCCATGAAACTGAAGCAAATCGACCGGCGCAAGGGCCAGCGTTTGCCGCACGAAGGCGGGATCGGGATTGACGAACAGGCCGACGCTGGTTACGAAGGGAGGCATCCGCTGAAGCAAAGCCACCGCCCGCTCCGCCGCCAGAAAGCGCGGGCTTTCGGGATAGAACACGAAACCGGCCGCGTCTGCCCCCGCCGCGACGGCGGCAGCCAAATCCTGATCCCGGGTGATGCCGCAAATTTTGACGCGGGTTCTGCTCATAGCGAGGGCAAACGGGTGGGCGAAACCGGCATGATACGGCCTGCGGAGAGCAGAGACCACCGCGCGTCGTAATCGGCGCCGACAAAATAAAGCCCCGCCGCTTCAAAGGTCGGAGCGCCTTTCGAGCGGTCGCGTCCGGCAAGAAGGGTAGCCACCGCATCGGGAGGCCAGCGCCCGTTGCCGACATACACCAGCGATCCGACGATATTTCGAATCATGTGATGAAGAAAGGCGTTAGCCTCAAAATCGAAGATGATGAGATCATTTTGACGGCATATTTCAAGCCTGCGCAGTACCCGGACCGGCGACTTTGCCTGACATCCCGATGAGCGAAACGCCGAAAAATCATGCTCTCCGATCAATACCGCCGCCGCCCGCCGCATGGCTTCGACATCAAGAGGCGCATGGTGCCACCCCAACTTGCCGTGATCCACGGCGGGCCGCACAGGATGATTCAGCAGCAGGTAGCGGTAACGACGGCCTGTGGCGGAAAAGCGGGCATGGAAATCGTTAGGAACTTCCTTGGCCCAAGTCACGGCCACCGCAGGCGGCAGGTTGGCATTGGTGCCGCGCACCCAGGCCGATTCGGGCCGCAGGCTACTGGTATCGAAATGCGCCACCTGCATCAGCGCGTGCACGCCGCTATCGGTGCGTCCGGCGCAGACCGTAGCGATTGTTTCATCGGCAACGGCGGACAATGCCCGTTCGAGCGTGTCCTGAACCGTAACGCAATGCGTCTGCGTTTGCCAGCCCGAAAACGCGCTGCCATCGTACTCAACGCCAAGGGCTATCCTCATATCAGCACGCTTGCTCTGAGCAGCACGATGAGGCCCAGTGAAACGAACACCAGCCAATCGAACATGCCAACTGAGCCTGTGGCCAGTTCAAGATGATCGGGACCGGCAAGATCGCGATTCAGCCAATCCCGCCAGCGAATCGTTGGCGCACTCTCGACATAATCGAGCGCCAGCATCAGGCGCACGACAATCCGCTCCCGCAACGAACGCCACTTGGCAAGCGGGGTCAACAGCCAATGCAAGCCGGCCATCATGCCGGAGGTGCCCAAACCTTCGTGCAAAACCGCGAGCGAGACAAGCAGCAGCACCAGCCGCAAGACATGTTCGCTTGCCAGCGTCAAACCATCCCAGGTAATACCCATGTCACCGGCAAAACCATCAAGCCGCTGACCTGGCGTGGCAAACGCGAACAACACCATGATCGACAGCAGCAGCCAGCGGGCGCGCCTGAGCAAGATCAAGGCGCGGCGGCGGGCAAGAAACAAGGCAAGCGGAATGAGCGCACCGGCCACCCAGGCCAGGGTCGACACCGGCGACGACTGCAAAGACACAACAAGCACACCCCACGCAAACAACAGGGTCGCCGGATGCAAAGTCATGACTACGGGGAAACGAAACTGCGCCGGAGGCCGCGGCGGCAACAGCCGCCGCGGCTATCCGGTCAGGCGCCTAGCGCCGCGAGCTTGGCGCGGGCAAATTCCCGCTGCTCAGGATTGCCCTCGCGGAGAATTTCTTCCAGCAACTCGCGCTGGCCTTCCCGCTCGCCCATTTCTTCATAGGCTTGGGCCAACTCCAGCTTGGTACTGATGTCAGTAGCGTCGCCGTCCGCCGAAGCAGGCGCTCCAGCCGAAACAAACGCGCTGGCCGCACTCGCCGGAGAGGACGAGTCAGCCAAATCCAGATCAATTCTGGAAAAATCTCCCGCCGATTCTCTGGATGCCGCTGCCAAGTCGCTGGCCGGAGCATCAAGATCAAAATCGAAATCAGATTCACCTGCTGCGGTTACGCTTTGGGTAACCATGGGAATGTCAGAGGTGGCAGCAACAGGCTCTTCCGGCAATGAGAGATCAATGTCGGGCATCTTCAAGGGCGCGCTGACCGCTGGAGCGCCGATATCCAGATTCAGCGCCGTTGCGGAACTGGAGACCGGGGGCTTGAAACCGAAATTAGCCGTCACTGGTTCGGCAGCTTCCGTCAGGCGGGAAGGAACAGCAACCGGCACCTCGGCGGCATAATCGCCGCCACCGTACAGCGAATTGCCCGGATCGAGATCCCGGCCCATGGCGACGGCCATGTTCCACTCCGGCCCAGCACCATTGGTCTGGATCTTCAAGTCCTTCGCGATCTTCTGGAACTTGACGGCATTCCTCTGGCCGGAATAAATCTCCAACAGCTTCAGGTAGAGGGACAACCGCGATGGATCGCCTTTCAGCGCATCGACCAGAATCTCCTCGGCTTGCGTCTCCTGTTTGAGGGCGATGTAAAGATCGGCCTCCATGATGGGATCAACAGCTTCTTCGGTACCGTCGATCGCCGCCGACAGGGTAGCCTGACTAAAGTCGGTCTGAATCGAGGCGCTGGTATCGACTGTCTGACCGCCCGTCGCGCCGAATACCGAATTCGCCATCAGTTCGCTATCGCTCAGGAATTCTCCCGTGGACAGCGCGTCTCCATCCGCTTTACGGCGAAACACAAAGTAGCCCAAAAGGGCCAGCACCAAGAGAGCCGCGATGCCGCCATAGATCAACAGTGAATTGTCGCTGTCGTCACCGGACTCGATAACCGGCTCAGGCTCGATATCCGGCTTAGCCGTTGGGACAGGAGGCTGTATCGTTTCGGTAGCAACCTGCACCGGAGGAATTATCCCCTGCGTATCGGCCTGAGTAGTTTCAGCCGTCGCGGCTACAACGGGCTCCGGCTTCACTTCGTCAACCTTCGCCGTCTCTGCCTGTCTCTGAGCCTCGGCGTCAGCTTGGCTCTTCTGCAATTCAGCGAGCTTTTGCAGGTCGGCAATGTTCTTTTCGAGTTGGGCAGTGCGATCTCTCTCTTCCTGAAGCGCCCGGTCACGAGACACCAAATCCTCTTCCAACCCTGGCTGAGCCTTGGCATCCTTGGATGCCTGAGTGGTGGAAACTTTCAGTTCATCTTGCTTCTGCTCAGTTGTGAGCGGCTTCTCGACAACCTTTGGAGCAATCCAGCCCTGATCGTCCTGTCTCGCCGCATCTTTCTTGGCCGGCGTAACGGCTACCGCAGCCGCCAGTTTGGCGCGGTAGGCATTGAAGTCGCGCGCCTGAGCCACCACGATTTTTCTTGCTTCGGTGGAGGTAACCGCCGAGACTTCCTCTGCGCTCGGAATGCTCAGTATCTTGCCGGCGCGCAGGCGGTTCATGTTGCCGCGATCAAACTCGCTTTCGTTGCGCCTGAACAGCGCCACGAGCATCTGGTCTAAATTGATCCCGTCTGGCTTGTTGGCGATGGCAATCTTGGCCAGAGTATCGCCGCTCTTGACCTTG
>JAISPO010000102.1 GCA_031274855.1 Zoogloeaceae bacterium
ACGGATGGTGATGGTTCGATTGCCGGACTGAAACTCGGCAACCCCAAGGGCTTCAAGACCAGCTATGCGCTGAAGGCGGACAAGATCGCGCTCTCTCTGGAACCCTCCAGTTTGACGAAGAACGTGGCCGTGATCCGAAAAATTGAGCTGGACAGCCCGCACATTACCTACGAAAAGAACGATAAAGGCATCACCAACTTCGATGCCATCCAGCGCAACGTCGAGCAATATCTCGGCACCTCCGGCAAATCCGGCGGCGACGAGAAAAAAATGATTATCGAGTCTCTCAGTATCCGCAATGCGAAGGTCAACTACAGTGGTGCGGTGGATATGAATATCGACCTGCCCGACATTGAACTACGCGACATCGGCAAGAAAACCGGCGGCGTCGATTCTTCCGGTCTGGCCAAGGCCATCATCTCAGAACTGAACGCCCAGACCATGAAAGCAGTCGCCAAGTCCGTGACCGACAGTGTCGGCGCAGCGGCGGACAGCACAAAGAAAACGATACAGGGGTTGTTCGGGAAGTAATGCCGCTCAAGCGCGGGCTTTCGGTATAGTCAACGGATGTCCAAACGCATTGCCATCATCGAGGACGAGGCTGCCATTCGCGCCAATTACGCGGAGGCGCTGGCGCGTCAGGGTTATGAGGTTGCCGCTTATGCCAGCCGCCCCGAGGCGCTGGCGGCGCTGCGTACGCGGCTGCCCGATCTGGCGCTGATCGACATCGGTTTGGGCAACGAGCCGGAGGGCGGTTTTGAGTTGTGCCGCGAGCTGCGTTTGCTTTCGCCCCGTCTGCCGATTATTTTTCTTTCGGCCCGCGATTCCGATTTCGACATCGTTTATGGCCTGCGTCTGGGCGCGGACGATTATCTAACCAAGGATATCAGCCTGCCGCATTTGCTGGCGCGGCTTGCCGCGCTGTTCCGCCGCATGGATGTGCTGGCCGAGCCGCAGGCCGGTGAGGAAACGATAGTGCGCGGGCCGCTCAAACTCGACGCCAAGCGCATTGTCACCACCTGGAACGACGTGCTGGTGGAACTGACTTTGACCGAATTCTGGATGGTGCACACGCTGGCGAAATTCCCCGGCCATGTGAAAGACCGCGACCAGTTGATGCACGACGCGCGGCTGGTGGTCGATGAGGACACCATCACTTCCCACGTCAAGCGCATCCGCTACAAGTTCCAGATGGTCGACCCGAAGTTCGACGCCATCGACACGGTGTACGGCATGGGGTATCGCTGGAAGGCATGAAAGGCTCTCCGGCCTTCCGTTTCAGTCTGCGCGTGAAGTTGGCGCTGGTGGCGCTGACGCTGCTGGCGCTGCCGTGGGTGGGCTACCTCTATGTGCAGGAGATGGAGCGTTTTCTGCTTGAGGCGCAACAGGAGGCGCTGCTCGCCACGGCGCGCGCGGTTGCCACTGCCTTGCACGAGCGGCCTCAGTTGATGCGGCTCAAGCCCGCCAAGGGCAGCGCGGCGCGGCGCGTGACCGAAGGCGCGTTGATGCAGGCCGATCCGGCAGGGGGCGGCGATTCGCCCATCGTGGTGGAGGAAATCGGCCGCGAGTCGGCAATGCAGGAGGCGCAATCGGTGGCGGAAATCAACGCCATCCTGCGCGGGCTGGAGCGGGGTTCGGGACGCATCTGGGTGGTGAACCGCGAACTGAAACTGCTGGCGCTGGCCGGCAGCCTGAAGCCGAAGGCCGCGCCGGATGGCGGCGAAAGCGAGGAAGAGGACAACCGCCTGTGGCGCGATCTGCTTGCCCGCGTCGTGCCGCAACCGGTGGAGGATTTCGACGAGGCGCTCGACGAGGATGTGCTGAGTACCGGCTACGAAATCACTCACGCCCTGCTCGGCGCGCCGGCGACCCGATTGCGCAATAGCGTCGATGACCGCGCTGTCATTATTTCGGCGGCCTATCCGATCTGGAGCGGCGATAACGTGATCGGCGCTGTCGTGGCCGAGGAAACCACCAACTCCATTCTGGCCATGCGCAGTCAGGCGCTGGCGCGTTTGCTGCTGATGACGATTATCGTGTTTTCGCTGGCCGCCGCCATGCTGCTCGGTTTTGCCACGCGCCTGTCGAACCGCATCCGGCGGCTGCGCGACGAAGCCGAGAGCGCAGTGGATGCGCGTGGGCGGTTGAGGCGTCTGACTTCCGGCTCGCAGGCCGGCGACGAAATCGGCGATTTGTCGCGCAGCTTCTCCGCCGTGCTGGAAAAGCTGGCCCAGCACCACGGCTATCTGGAAAGTCTGGCGGGCCGCCTGTCGCACGAGTTGCGCACGCCCATCGCGGTGGTGCGTTCCTCTCTGGAAAACCTGAAACTGGAGCAGGATCCGGCTCAGATTCAGGTGTATCTGGCGCGGGCGGAGGAGGGCCTTGCGCGGCTGTCGAAAATTTTTACCCGCATGGGCGAGGCGACGCGCTTGGAGCAAAGTCTGGGCAGCGAAACGCGCAGCCGTTTCGATCTCGCCGCAGTGACGGGCGAATGCGTCAGCGGCTATCGGCTGGCCTATCCGCAGCGGCAGTTTGAGCTGGAAGCGCCAGCGCAGGTTTTCGAGGTCGACGGCTCGCCCGATCTTTTCGCGCAGTTGCTCGACAAGCTGGTGGCCAACGCGAACGACTTCGGCGCGACCGGTACGCCGATCCGCATTGAATTGGCGCGGGCGGATCGCGCGGTCGAACTCGCCGTCAGCAACACCGGCCCGCTCATTCCCGAGAAAGTGCGCGGGCGGCTGTTCGAGTCGATGATCTCGGCACGCGAACGCACCGGCAGCGAGCCGCATCTCGGCCTTGGCCTCTACATCGCGCGTCTCATCGCCGAATTCCACGGCGGCAGCATCGCCGCCAGCGATCTGCCGGACGGCAGCGGCGTGTCGGTAAAACTGAGTTTGCCGCTGACCGCGGGATAGGGATTGTCCTGAAACTTTGCCGGATTTTCTGGCACTCTCGGCTTGGGAGTGCTAAAATCTGACTATAACAGTAGGAAAGGACAGAGAAATGAGTAATGCCCTGACTCTTGCGCGGTTCCCCGTCCCGTCGACGGCAGGCAGCATCGAAGCCTATATTCAGGCGGCGAAGCGCGTGCCCATGCTGGCCGAAGGCGAGGAATTGGAGCTGGCCCGGCGTTTCCGCGAGGAAAACGACCTTGAAGCCGCGCGGCAGTTGGTGCTTTCTCATTTGCGGCTGGTGATTGCCGTCGCCCGTGGCTATCTCGGCTACGGCCTGCCCCACGCCGACCTGATTCAGGAAGGCAATAGCGGCCGGATGAAAGCGGTCAAGCGCTTCGACCCCGCCCGCGGCGTGCGTCTGGTGTCTTTCGCCATGTACTGGATCAAGGCCGAAATTCATGAGTACATTCTGAAGAACTGGCGGCTGGTGAAAATTGCCACCACCAAGGCCCAGCGCAAGCTGTTCTTCAACCTGCGCAGCATGAAGCAGAGTTTCGCCACGCTCGGTCAGGACGAAGTTGCCGATGTCGCCCGCAAACTCGGGGTCAAGCCCGAAGAAGTCGTCGAAATGGAAACGCGCATGACCGGCGGCGATGTCGCCCTTGAAGCCAGCGCCGACGACGAAGACGAGCATTTCGCTCCGATTGCCTACCTGACCGCGGAAAGCAGCGCCGAACCCTCCGCGCAGATCGAGCGCAAGCAGCGTGACCGCCTGCAAGACGAAGGGCTGCGTACCGCGCTGGCGGCGCTCGACGAGCGCAGCCGAACGATCATCCTCCGCCGCTGGCTGGTCGAAGAAGGCGAAACCGCCGCTACCCTGCACGAACTCGCCGCCGAATACGGCGTCTCCGCCGAACGCATCCGCCAGATTGAAGTCAAGGCGATGCAGAAAATGAAAGGGGCGCTGGCGTCAGGGTACGGGGTTCAGTAGAACCTGTTTACCCCAAGGCGGCCAGCAGCTTGCTGTGCACTCCGCCGAAACCGCCGTTGCTCATAATCAAAATGTGGTCGCCGTGACGCGCTTCGGCGGCGACGGCTTTGACCAGCGTATCCAGATCATCGAACACTTGAGCGCGACTGCCTAAAGGCGCGAGGGCTTCGGCGGCGTTCCAGCCGAGGTTGGCGGCGTAGCAGTACACGGCTTGGGCATCGCCGAGGCTGCCTGCGAGGGCGGATTTCATGGTGCCCAGTTTCATGGTGTTGGAGCGCGGCTCCAGCACGGCGAGAATCCGCGCCGGCCCGACGCGGCTGCGCAGGCCCTCAATCGTGGCGGCGATGGCGGTCGGGTGGTGGGCGAAGTCGTCATAGACCGTAATGCCGCGCACCGTGCCGCGCACTTCCAGACGCCGCTTGATGCCCTGAAACGTAGTCAGCGCTTTGAGACCGATTTCAACCGGCACACCCGCATGACGGGCGGCCAGCAGCGCGGCGACGGCGTTGGCGCGATTGTGCGCCCCGGGTAAATCCGGCAGCGCGGTTGTGCCGATGGGGGCGCCCTTGTAATGGATGGCGAAAGCGCCCGCGGCGTCCGCTTCACCGGCCTGCCAGCCTTCGGCGATGTTGAATCGCTCAACCGGCGTCCAGCAACCGCGTTGCAGCACTCGGTCGAGTGACGCTTCCGCGCCGTTGGCGATAATCAGCCCGTTACGCGGCAGAATGCGAACTAAATGGTGAAATTGCGTCTCGATAGCAGCAAGATCGGCGAAGATGTCAGCGTGATCGAATTCGAGATTGTTCAGGATCGCGGTACGGGGGCGGTAGTGTACGAACTTGGATCGCTTGTCACAAAAGGCGGTGTCGTATTCGTCGGCCTCAATGACGAAGAAAGGCGAATCGGTCAGGCGGGCGGAAACGCCGAAGTCTTGCGGCACGCCGCCGACCAGAAACGAGGGGTTCAGACCGGCTTCCTCCAATATCCAAGTCAGCATCGCGGTGGTGGTGGTTTTGCCATGCGTGCCCGCCACGGCCAGCACCCAACGCCCTTGCAGAATGTTTTCCGCCAGCCACTGCGGCCCCGAAACATAGGGCAAATTGCGGTCGAGGATTTCTTCAAGCAGCGGATTTCCGCGGGAAATCGCGTTGCCGACCACGAACAGGTCGGGCTTGAGCGCGATCTGTCCGGCATCGTAGCCTTCGGTCAGCGCAATGCCCTGTTCCTCCAACTGAGTGCTCATCGGCGGGTAGACATTAGCGTCGCAGCCGGTCACCCGATGACCCGCAGCCCGCGCCAGCAGCGCAATGCCGCCCATGAAAGTGCCGCAAATACCGAGAATATGGATGTGCATTTCGAGGCGAAAGGAAAGTGATCGTCGTGCAACAATAGCGGCATTCTACCTGCGAGATCGCCATGCCCAGACGCAAACCCGCCGCGCTTCCTTCGCATCATCTGCGGCTATCCATCGCCAGCGCCGCCGCGCGGTTAATGGCGGAGGACGGCATTGGCGACTACGGCTTGGCCAAGCGCAAGGCGGCCAAAATGCTGGGGGCGGGCGAAAGCGAAACCCTGCCGAGCAACGAGGAGGTGGCGGCGGAACTGCGGGCCTATCAAGCCCTGTTTCAAGAGGAGGAGCAGGCAGAACGTTTGCGTGAGTTGAGAAAAGCGGCGCTGTCGGCGATGGAATTTCTTGCCGACTTTCGCCCCTGTTTAACCGGCGCGGTACTGGACGGCACCGCTGGCCGCTATGCGGAACCGGAGATAGCGTTGTTCGTCGATAGCGCCAAAGATGTCGAGATTTTTCTGTTATCTCACAACATCTCCTACGAAATTGCAGCTAACCGGCAGCAAGGCCCGAATAGCCCGGAAACCCGGCTGCGCTTGGACTGGGATGATACGGGTATCCTGCTTTCGATATACCCGCTACAAGCCGAACGATGGCAAAAGACCGGCTCCCCATCAGGCCGCGCGCGGACAGAAGCCGTCGCCGCTTTACTGGTAGACTAGACAAATTGCAGTGATTTGAGGCAAACTTGCGGCCATGTCGAATTCAACAAGCAACAAATCCAAATCCAGAAGCAGCGCCCAACGGGCCAGAATCCTTGTGCTTCATGGCCCTAACCTGAACCTGCTGGGCAAGCGGGAGCCGGAAATCTATGGCCGCGCAACACTGGCCGATATCCATAAGGGCATGGAAGCGCGGGCGCGTGCCTGCGGGGTGCAGATCGAGAGTTTCCAGAGCAACTCGGAAGGCGAACTGATCGACCGCATTCAGGCGGCGGCTTCCGAGGGCATTGAATTCATCATTATCAATCCGGGCGCTTACAGCCATACCAGCATCGCCATCCCCGACGCCCTGCGCGGCGTCGCCATTCCCTATATGGAAGTGCACATTTCCAACATCCACGCCCGCGAGGCGTTCCGGCATCACTCCCATTTTTCCGCCAGCGCCGCAGGGGTTATTTGCGGCCTCGGCATTCAGGGCTACGAGCTGGCGCTCGATGCCGTTCTGGCGCGCATCAAGCAAGCCTAATCATAGAAACCAGCGGCGGCAATCCCGCCCACGACAGACCTACAGGAGTCAGCATGGACCTGCGCAAGCTCAAGACTTTGATTGACCTCGTCCAGAATTCCGGCATTTCGGAACTGGAAATCAGCGAGGGCGAGGAAAAAATCCGCATCGCCAAACACGGCAGCGCCGCCCCCGCCACCACGACGGTGATGATGGGCGCGCCCATGATGTCCGCCGTCGCGCCCGCTGCGGCGGCTGTGCCTGCGGAAGCCGCAGCGGCTGCGCCAGCAGAGCCGGAAGGCCACCAGGTCAAGGCCCCGATGGTCGGCACTTTCTACCGTTCGGGCAGCCCGGGCGCGCCTGCCTTCGCTGAGGTTGGCCAGACCGTCAAGCAGGGCGACACGCTGTGCATCATCGAAGCCATGAAGCTGATGAACGAAATTGAAGCCGACATTTCCGGCACCATCAAAGCGGTCCTGGTCGAAAACGGCCAGCCGGTCGAATTCGGCCAGCCGCTTTTCATCATCGGCTAAGCCGGAAAAAGCGCGTCATGTTTGAAAAAGTCCTGATTGCCAACCGTGGCGAAATTGCCCTGCGCGTTCTGCGCGCTTGCCGTGAACTGGGCGTTCGCACTGTCGCGGTCCATTCCGTCGCCGATACCGAGGCCAAGTATGTGAAGCTGGCCGACGAATCGGTTTGCATCGGCCCCGCGCCGTCCGGCCAGAGTTACCTTAACGTTCCGGCCATTATTTCAGCCGCCGAAGTCACCGATTCGGCGGCCATCCATCCGGGGTATGGCTTCCTTTCGGAAAACGCCGATTTTGCCGAACGGGTGGAGAAATCCGGTTTCGTTTTCATCGGGCCGAAGGCCGAGACGATTCGCCTGATGGGCGACAAGGTCTCGGCTAAGAATGCGATGAAGGCCGCGGGCGTCCCCTGCGTGCCGGGTTCCGACGGCGCGTTGCCGGATGATCCGAAGGAAATCGTCAAAATCGCGCGAACCATCGGCTACCCCGTCATCATCAAGGCGGCGGGCGGCGGCGGCGGGCGCGGTATGCGCGTCGTGCACACCGAAGCGGCGCTGGTGAACGCGGTCAACATGACCCGCGCCGAAGCGCAAGCCGCCTTCAGCAACCCGACGGTGTATATGGAGAAGTTTCTCGAAAATCCGCGCCATATCGAAATTCAGATCATGGCCGATAATTTCAAGAATGCCGTCTGGCTGTCCGAGCGCGACTGCTCGATGCAGCGCCGCCATCAGAAAGTGATTGAGGAAGCGCCGGCCCCTGAAATCAATCGCCGCCTGATCGCCAAAATCGGCGACCGCTGCGCCGAAGCCTGCCGAAAAATCGGTTATCGCGGCGCGGGCACTTTCGAGTTTCTTTACGAAAACGGCGAGTTCTACTTCATCGAAATGAACACCCGCGTACAGGTCGAGCATCCGGTCACTGAACTGATCACCGGCATCGACATCGTGCAGGCGCAGATTCGCGTCGCCGCAGGCGAAAAGCTCTGGTTCAAGCAGAGGGACATCGAGGTCAAAGGCCACGCGATCGAATGCCGCATCTGCGCCGAAGACCCGTTCAAGTTCACGCCATCGCCGGGCAAGATCACCAACTGGCACGCGCCCGGCGGCCCCGGCATCCGCGTCGACTCGCATGTCTATTCGGGCTACACGGTGCCTTCGCATTACGATTCGATGATCGCCAAGCTGATCACTTACGGCGACACGCGCGAACAAGCCATCCGCCGGATGCGCATCGCCCTGTCGGAGATGATGGTCGACGGCATTAAGAGTAATATTCCGCTGCATCAGGAGCTGATGTTCGACGATCGTTTCATCAAAGGCGGCACCGGCATCCATTACCTTGAAGAGAAGCTTGCAGCCAGGGAAGAAGTGAAAGGCTAGCCCCGTGTGGATTAGCGCCTCGACTACGACTGACGCGGATCATGCCGAAAAGTTGTCCGACATCCTTTTCGCGGCGGGCGCGTTTTCCGTCAGCGTCGAGGATGCCGAGGCCGGCACTGCCGCCGAGACGCCGCAATTCGGCGAGCCGGGCGCGCCCGCGATGCCGCTTTGGCGTTATTCCAGAGTCATCGCGCTATTCGAGCCGAATGAAGACATCAAGGAAGCTGTCGCCGCGGCCAAAGAGGCAGCGGGTCTTGGCGGCGCGTCCACCGATTACGCGCAAGTCGAAGAACAGGACTGGGTTCGCCTGACCCAAGCGCAGTTCGAGCCGATCCGCATCAATGACCGGCTCTGGATCGTGCCCTCCTGGCATCAAACGCCCGATCCGGCGGCCATTAACATCACGCTCGATCCCGGCCTCGCTTTCGGCACCGGCTCGCATCCGACTACGCGCCTGTGTCTGGAATGGCTGTGCGAGCAGGTTCATAACGGCGACACCGTGCTCGACTACGGCTGCGGCTCGGGCATTCTCGCGCTGGCGGCGGCCAAGCTCGGCGCTGCCGATGCCGTCGGCGTGGATGTCGACGAACACGCGCTGACAGCGGCGGCCGATAACGCCGCCAAGAATGGCGTGGCCCTGCGGCTGATCCATTCACGGCAGCCGCTTACGGAGCGTTTCTCGCTGGTGGTCGCCAATATCCTGACCAATCCCCTGTGCCTGCTGGCCCCGCTGATTTCGGCGCGTGTCGCGCCGGGAGGGCGGCTGGCGCTGGCGGGCGTGCTGGAAAGTCAAGCCGATCAAGTCATCGCCGCCTATGCCCCCCATATCAGGCTGACGGCGGGCGCGACGCTGGACGGCTGGGTGCGTCTGGAGGGCCGGCGGCCATGATGCTGACACGTTGCCCCTATTGCAGCGCGATTTTCCGCGTCACGGCTGAGCAGCTTCAGGTGCGGCAGGGACAGGTGCGCTGCGGCCAGTGCCGGCGGGTTTTCGACGGCGTGGTGGGGCTTGTGGAAGGCCAACCGCCGCCGCCCGCTGCTCCGCTGCCCATCACGCTGGCATCCGTTGTCCCGCCGCCCATCACTCGACCGCCCGTTGCTCCGCCGCCTCCC
>JAISPO010000197.1 GCA_031274855.1 Zoogloeaceae bacterium
TTGTTGTATTCGGCTTTCTGGACGACCAGCGGGTCATTGCCGACCATGATGACGTTGCCGGCGCGGAGTTCCTGTGCGGTTTTCATGTTGCTTGCCTTGTGCCTGATTGGGCCTGAAAATAAACAATAAATTATAGCCGATTCCGGCAGAAATTTACGAGGTTTCGCGCCAGATCGCCGAGTCCGGCGATGGTTTGCGCCCAGTTTTTTGCGTGTGAAGCCAGTGCCGGTAAAGCGGAGCGGAAGGCCGGCCATGTTGCCGAGGGCGTGCCGGTCCCGTTCCATGCGCGCCAGAAAGCAGAGGCTGCGTCGGCGGTTGTCTTGTCCAAACCGGCCAGCCAGAGCGCCAGAAAGGCATCGAGCTTGACGAGATGGGCGGCATCCGCCTGCGGGTAGGGTTGCCAGACCAAGGGCTTTTCCGCCCATTGGGCGCGAACAAAGGAATCTTCTCCGCGCACGAGATTGAGGTCGCAAGCGGCGAGGCGGGCATCGTAATCGTCTTGTGATACGAAGGACGCGGCGATTAGCTGCAAGTTACCGGCACGTTCCTGCTGACCAACCGGAAATGCCCGCCCCAACCAGGTTTCGACCTGCCGCCGCGGCAAGCCATCCGCGACTTGGCAAACCATCGGTTCATCGCCTCCGGCCCAGCAGTCGAGCAGATTCGGCAGGGCAGGGTTGCCATAGCAGAACAGCGACACCCGCAACTCCGGCCCGCTACGTTGGCGGGGAGGAGGAGGGCGGTTGCTCTCGCGCAACAGGCCGCCGGTGCCGGCGCGAAATCCGGGAAAGAAAAAATATTTAACCAGCGGCAGGCTGGGATGCGGGGAGAGGAGGCCGTGGCAGTTCGCCGCCCACGCTTCTACGGAGAGATATTCCAGATTGATCCAGACCGGCGCTTTAGCTTGCCGCGCCATTGCCGCGATGAAGCCCGACGGCAGTTCGCAGGCGAAAGCCTCAATCACGGCTTGGCCTGGCGTTACCTCCGGGAAGTTGTCCGGCCACAGACAAATTTCGACGCCTTCTTGCGCATGGCTGCCTGAGCGCAAGGCCGCGAGCGGCTGTAAATCGTCGATCCACAGCCGTACCTGCCAGCCATGTTCAAGCGCAAGCTGCCGCGCCAGCCGCCAGCAAACGCCCGCATCGCCAAGATTGTCGACAACACGGCAGAAAAGATCGCACAAAATACGCATGGATCGGTATCCTATTCCAATGACAACTCATACTGCACACGTTATTACCCCATCCCCACCCAACCCTCCCCTTGAAGGGGAGGGCTTTAAGTGGGGACGCCCCTTGAAAGGGAAGGCTTGACGCCATGCGCGAATTAAATGACTGTACCAACTGCCCGCGACTGAGCGCCTTCCTTGCCGAAGTCCGCCAGCGCCATCCCGATTATCACGCTCGGCCTGTGTTGCCTTTTGGCGATCCGGCGGCGCAACTGCTGGTGGTCGGCCTTGCGCCCGGGCTGCATGGCGCCAACCGGACGGGGCGGCCTTTCACGGGCGATTATGCCGGTATTCTTCTTTATGAGACGCTGCATCGCTATGGTTTTGCCAACCGCTCCGTTTCGGTTTCGCGGGACGACGGACTGACCTTGAGCAACTGCCGGATCACCAATGCCGTGAAATGTCTGCCGCCTGCGAACAAGCCGGAGCCCGCGGAAATTCGGGCCTGCAATTGCTATCTGTCGGCGGAGTTACGCGACTCGCCGCAGGTGCGCGTGATTCTGGCCTTGGGTCAAATCGCTCACAAGGCAGTGCTGGCCGCGGTCGGCTTGAAGCAGAGCGCCTTGCCATTCGCTCACGGCTCGCGCCATGCGTTGCCTGATGGCAGGGTGTTGATCGACTCCTACCATTGCAGCCGCTACAACACGCAGACGAAGCGCCTCACCACAGCGGGTTTTCACGATGTCTTTGACGCCATCCGCCGCGAGCTTTGACGCCAAGGATTTTCTGGCGACGCTGACCGGGTCGCCGGGCGTTTATCGCATGGTCGACGCAGAGGGCAGGGCGCTGTACGTCGGCAAAGCCAAAAATCTCAAGCGGCGGGTTTCGTCCTATTTCCAAAAAACCGCGCACAGCCCGCGTATTCGGTTGATGCTTCAGCAGGTCGCCAATGTGGAAATCACGGCCACCCGTTCCGAGGCGGAGGCGTTGATTCTCGAAAAAACGCTCATCAAAAAACTGACGCCCAAGTACAACATCCTGTTCCGCGACGACAAGTCTTACCCTTACATCTGCCTGAGCGGGCATGAGTTTCCGCGTCTGGCCTATCATCGCGGCGCGCTCGACCGCAAATCGCGCTACTTCGGGCCGTTCCCCAGCGGGCTGGCCGTGCGCGAGGGCATTCAGTTATTGCAGCGGACTTTTCTGTTGCGCACCTGCGAGGATAGCGTGTTCGCGCATCGTTCGCGGCCTTGTCTGCTGTATCAGATCAAGCGTTGCAAGGGGCCGTGCGCCGGACTGGTTTCCGCCGAGGAGTACGGTCAGGATATTCGTCTGGCCGAGTTGTTTCTGCGGGGCCGCAAAAGCGAAGTCATCAACGGACTGACCACGCAGATGGAAGCCGCTGCCGAAGTCTTGCGCTTCGAGGAGGCGGCGGTTTTGCGCGACCGGATCGGCGCGTTGCAGGCAGTGCTGCATCGCCAGTTCGTCAGCTCCGCCGAGGCCGGAGATGCCGACATTCTGGCAGCGGCCTCGGCAGGCAGTGAAGCCTGTGTCAATCTTGCGATGGTGCGCGGCGGCCTTCATCTCGGCGACCGCGCTTATTTCACCGCCGAAGGCGTTGCGGGTGTAGCGGGCGAGGTGGATCATGCCGAGATTCTGGCGGCCTTCATCCGTCAGCACTATGCCGAGCACGAGATGCCGCGCCGCCTGATCGCCGGTGTTTCGCTTGACGATGAAGCAGAGGCCGTCTCGCCGCCGCGCAATGAAATGGAACGCGCATGGTTGGCGATGGCCGAAAAGAACGCTCATCTTGCTGTCGAAGCCCGCCGCTTGTCGAAACGGCGCGCAGGCGGGCGTTTGGCCGCGCTTCAGGAGGCGCTGAGCTTGAACGAATTGCCGCATCGAATTGAATGTTTCGACATCAGCCACACGATGGGCGAGGGCACGGTCGCCTCCTGCGTGGTTTGCGTCGACGGCCTGATGAAGAAGGGCGACTACCGCCGCTTCAACATTACCGGCATCGAACCCGGCGACGACTACGCCGCCATGCGGCAGGCGCTGACGCGCCGCTACGAGAAAGTGGCCGCAGGCGACAGTCCGGCCCCCGATCTGGTTCTGATTGATGGCGGCAAGGGCCAGCATCGCATCGCCCGCGAAGTTTTTGCAGAACTGAATCTCGACTATCTGGCGAGCGTCGGCGTCGCCAAGGGCGAAGAACGGCGGCCCGGACTCGAAACCCTGTTCGCGCACGGGCAGGCGGAACCGCTACAATTATCCGAAGATCACAAAGGGTTCCATCTGATTCAGGAGATCCGCGATGAAGCACACCGTTTTGCCATCGCCGGTCATCGGGCCAAACGCGCCAAGCCGCGCAGCCGCTCGAAGCTGGAAGATATCGCAGGCATCGGGCCTGCGAAGCGGCGCACGCTGCTGGCGCATTTCGGCGGACTTGATGGCGTCATGGCGGCGACCGTGGAAGATCTTTGCCGTGCCGGCGGGATTTCCCGCCGGTTAGCCCAAGCCATACACGACCACCTGCACAGCTACTAAAGATGCCGCTCAACATTCCCAACCTGCTGACCTGGGCGCGAATCCTGCTGATCCCGCTGTTCATCGGCGTCTTTTACGTGCCCGCGGACTGGTTGCGCCCGCTCGGCCCCAACTTCTGGGCAACGGTGATTTTCGTCGCCGCCGCTGTCACCGATTGGTTCGACGGCTGGCTGGCAAGAAAGCTCGGACAAACTTCCGCATTCGGCGCCTTCCTCGATCCGGTGGCCGACAAGCTCATGGTGGCAGCGGCGCTGGTCATTCTCGTTCAACTGGGCAGGGCGGATACGATAGTCGCCTTCATTATCATCGGCAGGGAGATTGCGATTTCCGCCCTGCGCGAGTGGATGGCGAAAATCGGCGCTGCGCGCAGCATCGCCGTATCGTTCATCGGCAAGCTGAAAACGACGGCTCAGATGATTGCCATTCCGATGCTGCTTTACCACGATCCGGTCAACATCCTGAACCCGCAAGAAGTCGGCACCTGGCTGATCTATTGCGCAGCCGCGTTGACGCTCGGCTCGATGATTTACTACCTGCGCAAAGCGTGGCCGGAAATTGCAGCGCGCAGCCGTTGACACCTCACGATCCGCAGTTATAATGCGCCTCCGTTATGCGGGAGTAGCTCAGTTGGTAGAGCGCAACCTTGCCAAGGTTGAGGTCGCGAGTTCGAGACTCGTCTCCCGCTCCAAATTCTGGGGGAAAGCGTGCAGCTTTCCCCCATTTAGCTTCAGCGCCCTCATCATCCGGGGCGTGCGGCGCGATGGCAGAGTGGTTATGCAGCGGCCTGCAAAGCCGTCTACGTCGGTTCGATTCCGGCTCGCGCCTCCAATAACCCGCTTGTCGCTTATACAATCTCCGTTCAGCCCGGATGGTGAAATTGGTAGACACAAGGGACTTAAAATCCCTCGGCGCAAGCCGTACCGGTTCGATTCCGGTTCCGGGCACCAATCATCAGC
>JAISPO010000094.1 GCA_031274855.1 Zoogloeaceae bacterium
TTTGCCTTCTTCTGGCTCCATTCCGGCCTGTGGTACTACCGCGAATGGCAGGATCGCCGGAACGGCAAGCAGGGGCCGCGCATCGACACCCGCGGCATCGTGCTCGACGAGCGCAAGCACTTCGTGCGCTTCCATTGGGGCTGGCGCATCGCTCACCTCTGCTTCGCGCTGATTACCATGACGCTGGTGCTGACCGGAACGACCGCGCTCTTCGCCGAAAGCTCCTGGGCGCCAACGGTAGCCTCAGCCCTGGGCGGCCCCAAGATACTGGGGATCATCCATCGGGTCGCAGCCTCGCTGTTCGTCGGCATCTTCGTGGTTCATTTCATCTATGTGATGCAGAAGCTGCTGCGCGACAGAACGTTCCGCTGGTTCGGCTCAGATTCGCTGATCCCGAACTGGAAGGACTTCGCCGATTGCTGGGGAATGTTCAAGTGGTTCTTCGGCAAGGGGCCGCGTCCCCTGATGGATCGCTGGACTTATTACGAAAAGTTCGACTACTGGGCCGTGTTCTGGGGCGTCAATATCATCGGCTGGAGCGGCCTGATGCTGGCCTTCCCGCATGTGACCGCGCAGTTCCTGCCGGGCTGGGTATTCAACGTCGCCACGCTGGTTCACGGCGAAGAAGCCTTCCTGGCTGCCGTATTCCTCTTCACGGTGCACTTCTTCAACAACCACTTCCGGCCCGACAAGCTGCCGCCGCCCGACGTGGTGATGTTCACCGGCACCCAGTCGCTTGAGGAATTCCGCCACGACCATCCGGCCCAGTATCAGCGTCTGCTGGATTCCGGCGAGTTGCAAAAGCACCTGGTCGATGCGCCGCCGCGTTCCCTGCGCACCGGCTCAACCATCCTCGGCCTCACCCTCATCGTCATCGGCATGATCCTCCTCGTCCTCGTAACGATAGGGTTCTTCGGGAAGTAAGCCCCCCATCCCAGCCTTCCCCCGCGATGCGGGGGAAGGAGATGAAAAACCTTTGTCATTCCCGCGAAAGCGGGAATCCAAGGTTTTCGTTCCGTTCCAGAAGCATCGCAGAAAAACGACGCACCCCCAACGTCCTTGGATTCCCGCTTTCGCGGGAACGACGAGGGAGTGGGATGGGGTTAGATCAGAACGCGCTGAGAACGCTCAGCGCAACGCGCACAACGCCTGCGGCGATTAGCGCGATGCCGACCGAGAGGGCGAGCGAGAAGAAAGCCTCTTTGCGGCCCAGCGCCTTCATCATCATGGCGAACGTGGAAACGCAGGGGACGTAGAAGGTGATGAAAATCAGGAAGGTGACGATCTGAACCGGATCGAGCAAGGGCACGATGTCCTGCGTGCCGAGCGCCTGATAAACCATCAGCAGCGAGAGTTCCTTGCGCAGCACGCCGAACAGGATAGGCACGCCGAGAACAACCGGCAGGCCGAGCCACCATGCGGTGATGGGCGTCAGGACGGCATTGATGGCCGCGTCAGCGCCCCAGTAGCCGAGCAGGGCCAGAATGACGCTGCCGACGATCAGCAGCGGTGTGACGATGGTGATGATGTCGCGGGTGCGGTTCCATGTTTTCAGCAGCATGTTCCGCCAGACCGGCAGCGCGTAGGGCGGGATTTCCTGAATCATGCCGGGGGCGGCTTCCGAGAAGCGGGTCGCCAGCACTTTGCCGAGCACGGCAATGACCAGCAGCGCGAGCATGAAAATACCGAACACGCCGAGGCCGCCGAGATATTTGCCGCCCAGCGCCAGAATGATGGCCGAGCGGGCGGAGCAGGGTACGAAGGTAATCAGCAGGGCAGCGATAACGCGGTCGCGCCCCGACGAAGTGGCGGCGGCTGCCGAAATGGCCGGAACATTGCAGCCGAGGCCGATCAGGAAGGGAACTGCGACGCCGCCATGCAGGCCGATTTGATGGAAGCCGCGGTCGACCACGAAGGCGACGCGATGCATGATGCCCGCTTCTTCAAGCGCCACCAGCAGCAGCACCAGCGGAATCATGTAAGGGACGACAATGCCGATCAGCCCGATCAAGCCACCGGCGATTGCCTTGCCGACGACACCGGCAGTTGAGGCGGGCTGCCATTCCTGATTCCACGCGGCCAGCTTCGCCGAGGTTATCGAATCGAGAAAGGCGCTGACTTCGAAAGTGAAAAACAGCACCAGCGCGAAGACGGCGAGGGTGCCGATCAAGCCCCAGCGCGGATGCAGGAACAACTCGTCCAGCCATCGCTTCCAGCCTTCTTCCTTTGGGCCGATCGGGCTGCTGGCGCTTTCGTAGAGAAGCGCCGCGCGATGGTGGCGGTCGGCGTGAATTTCTTCGGAAAGACTGCGCGGCAGGCTGCGCTCGGCAATGGCCCGCGCTTCGACGACATCGGGCAGCAGATCGGGGAAATGGCAGGCGAGTTCGTTGAGAAAATAGTCGTCGTTCTCGGCAAGCTGATAAAGCAGCAGCGGACGGGGAACCTGAAACGCCTCGGTCACTTCGGGACGGGCAATCGCCGCGTTTAAATCGCGGAGATTGTCGATGAGATGCGGGCTGGCCGGTTGCGGCAGCGGGCAAAGACGCTCGCGGGCCGATTGCACAGCGGCCTCAAAAAGCGCGCGTATGCCTTTCCCCATGTGGGCGACAGTCGGAATCACCGGAATGCCGAGCTTTTCCGAAAGGGCGGGGATGTTGATGAAAATGCCCTTGGCATTCGCCTCATCCATACGGTTGAGCGCAATCACCATCGGCCTGCCGAGCAGCGAAAGCTCCATCGCCAGTTCGAGATCGCGTTCAAGCATGGTGGCGTCCACCACCTGAATCAGCACGTCGGGCGCGGGGAACGCCGTTGCGGGCTGTTCGGATTCATGGCGGGCGATAACCGGCCAGTGGTCGCCCCAAAGGAGATACATCAGGACGACGCGATCATGCTCATGCAGATGATGCAGCGTCTCGATGGCGGGCAGATCGACCAGCGAAATCTGATCCAGCCCGACATCGACCAGACATTCCTCATAAGCCCCGCCGACTCCCGCGAGACGCTCATGCTGAACCGAAGGACTCGCCGCCGCCCGAAAAATGCTGCTCTTGCCGGTATAGCGGCGCCCGGCAAGCGCCACGCGCGGACGGCGTGCGCCGCGCAACAGCGGACCGCGAAGAGGAATAGTGGCGTTCTGCATGGAACCTCAGGTTGCCGCCAAGGCTTGATCGAGGTCGGCTTTGATGTCGTCGATGTGTTCGAGGCCGATTGACAGGCGCACCATGTCTTCGCTGACACCGGCGGTGGCCAGTTCTTCGGCGTTGAGTTGGCGGTGGGTGGTGGTGGCCGGATGGCAGGCCAGTGATTTGGCGTCGCCGATGTTGACCAGCCGCGTAATCAGTTTGAGCGCGTCGATGAAACGGGCGCCCGCTTCGCGTCCGCCGTGGATGCCGAAGGTGAGAATGCCGGCGGGCCGTCCGCCCATGTACTTTTTGGCCAGCGCATGTTCGGGATGGCCGCTCAGACCGGCGTATTTCACCCAGGACACTCGCGGATGATCTTTGAGGAAAGTGGCAACCTTGAGCGTGTTGTCGCAATGGCGCTCCACGCGCAGCGGCAGGGTTTCGATGCCTTGCAGGATCAGGAAGGCGCTCATCGGCGAAAGCGCCGCGCCGGTGTTGCGCAGCGGTACGACGCGGCAGCGCCCGATGAAGGCGGCGGGGCCGAAGGCCTCGCTGTAGTTGACGCCGTGGTAAGACGGGTCGGGTTGGGTCAGCACGGCAAAGCGGTCTTTGTGTTTCGCCCACGGGAACTTGCCCGAATCGACGACTGCGCCCGCGATAGTGGTGCCGTGGCCGCCCATGTATTTGGTCAGCGAATGCACCACGATGTCCGCGCCATGCTCAAAGGGGCGGCACAGCGCGGGCGAGGCGACGGTGTTATCGACGATCAGCGGCACGCCGTGACGATGCGCCGCTTCGGCCAGCGCCTGCAAGTCGACGATGTTGCCCGCCGGGTTGCCGATGGATTCGCAATACACCGCGCGTGTGCGGGCGTCGATCAGCGATTCGAGCTTGGCGATGTCGTTATGCGGCGCGAAGCGCACGGTGATGCCCTGATTCGGCAAGGTGTGCGCGAACAGGTTGTAGGTGCCGCCGTAGAGCGTGCTGACCGATACGATGTTGTCGCCCGCGCGCGCGATGGTCTGGATCGCGTAAGTGATCGCCGCCATGCCTGAGGCCACCGCCAACGCGCCGATGCCGCCTTCGAGCGCGGCCACCCGCGCTTCGAGCGCCGCATTAGTCGGGTTCATGATGCGCGTGTAAATGTTGCCCGGCACTTTCAGGTTGAACAGGTCGGCGCCGTGCTGCGTGTCGTCGAAAGCGTAGGAGACGGTCTGGTAGATCGGCACCGCCACCGATTTGGTCACGGGGTCGGGGCTATAGCCGGCGTGAATGGCGAGAGTTTCGAGCTTCATGATTTTCCTTGTAAGGCAGTTGGAGCTGGATCAGTATTTTGGTGGCCGATGGGCGCTTTGTCCAATGTCTTTCGGGATTTTATTTGCCGCGCCGCCTGACCGGGCCGCTTTTCGGTATTCTCCTGCCTTTACAGGCTTCGTTTTCGCGTGGTGCAACTCTGAATCTTCAGGACATTTTTTCGGCAGACGGGCCGCTGGCCAAGACGATTGCCGGTTATCGCTTTCGACCGCAGCAGATCGAGATGGCCGAGCGGATCGAAGCGGCGATTCAGGCCAACCAGGTTTTGGTGGCCGAGGCCGGCACGGGAACGGGCAAGACCTTTGCTTATCTGGCGCCTGCGCTGCTTTCGGGCGGCAAGGTGATTATCGCCACCGGCACCAAAACCTTGCAGGATCAGCTTTTCAATCGCGATTTACCGGCGATGCGGGATGCGCTCGGCATACCGGCGACGATTGCCCTGCTCAAAGGGCGGGCGAATTACGTTTGCCCTTATCACCTGGAACGCGCGCAGAGCGAAGGGCGTTTTCTCAGCCGCGAGGAGGCGGGACATATCCGTACCATCGCCCGCTTTGCCAAGGCAACGCGCACCGGCGACAAGGCCGAGCTTGCGGCGGTGCCGGAGGATTCCGGCGCGTGGCCGCAGGCGACTTCGACGCGCGAAAATTGTCTCGGTCAGGATTGTCCGCATCACAAGGCCTGTTTCGTCATCGCGGCGCGGCGCGAGGCGATGGAGGCGGACATTGTGGTGGTCAATCACCATTTGTTTTTCGCCGATGTGATGTTGCGCAGCGACGGCCTTGGCGAGCTTCTACCGGCCTGCAATACTGTGATTTTCGATGAGGCGCATCAGTTGTCTGAGGTCGCGGGTCTGTTCTTCGGCGAGGCGGTCGGCACTGCGCAACTGATAGAGCTTGCGCGTGATACCCGTCTGGAATCCATCGCGGGCGCGAAGGATTATCTTCCCCTGCCGGAAGCCTGCCGCACACTCGAAAAGGCCGCCAAAGATTTCCGGCTCGCGTTCCACCGCGAAGGACTGCGCCTGTCCGAAGCGCAGTGGCAGGATCATCCCAATGGCATCGAGGCGCTGAAAACGCTCGAAGCCGAGTTGGCCGAATTGACGCGCCATCTCGACACGCAGGCCGACCGCTCGGAAGGCTTGGGGAATTGCGCGATGCGCGCCCATGACCTCGCGCTGCGCATCAAACGCTGGCTGCATCCGCCCGTGAGGGCGGCAGAAGATGAGGAGGGCGACAGCTTCATCAAATGGGCCGAGGTGACGCATTACTCGGTCACTTTGAATCTGACGCCGCTTTCGATCGCCAACATTTTCCAGCGCCAGATGGAAGGGCATCCCCGCGCGTGGATATTCACCTCGGCGACGCTGGCGGTCGGTTCCAGTTTCGATCATTACTGCGGCGAACTGGGCCTCAAGGAAGCCGATACCGGGCTTTGGGGTTCGCCTTTCGACTATGAAAATTGCGCCATGTTTTATGTGCCGCCGCAAATGCCGGACCCGAACAGCCCCTTCTACCACGAAGCCGTGCTGGAAGCGGCTTGGCCGGTGATCCGTGCGGCAGGCGGGCGGGCCTTCGTGCTGTGCACGTCGCTGCGGGCCATGCGCCGCATCCATGAGTTGCTCAAGGAAAGATTGGAGCGCGACAAACTTGATTGCCCGCTGATGTTGCAGGGGGAGGGATCAAAGACGGAACTCCTCGACCGCTTCCGTTTTCTCGGCAACGCCATTCTGGTGGCGAGCCAGAGTTTCTGGGAAGGCGTGGATGTGCGCGGCGAAGCGCTTTCGCTGGTGGTGATCGACAAACTGCCTTTTGCGCCGCCCGACGATCCGGTGCTCTCCGCCCGCATCGAGCATCTCAAGCGGCAGGGCCGCAACGCTTTCTACGAGTACCAGTTGCCCCGTGCGGTCATCAGCATGAAGCAGGGGGCGGGACGCTTGATCCGCGATGAAACGGATAGAGGCGTGTTGATGGTCTGCGACCCGCGCCTTGTCGAAAAACCCTATGGCAAGCGCATTTGGAAAAGCCTGCCCGCCATGCGGCGAACGCGGGAAATCGGCGATGTCGAGGCGTTTTTCAAGCGTTAAACTAGCGGCATGAATTCCATTTCCGCATTGCTGGCCGAAAGGCCGCATCTCTTTTCTGAAGCGAAGGTGCCGCTCAGCCGCGGCGACGCGCAGCGCATGGCGGCGCTGGTGTCGGCCGTGGAGCGGGTTGTGGCGCTGCCGCCTTATCGGGAGCGGGTGCTGGCGGATGCGCCGGAGATTGCCCGCCACGCGCCGCCCAGCCTCGGCGTGTTTTACGGCTACGATTTCCATTTGATGCCGCAAGGGCCGAAACTCATCGAGATCAACACCAATGCCGGCGGCGGCCTGTTGGCGGCGCGGCGTTTCGGGCGCGAAGATGTCGAACAGGCGTATGCCGATATGTTCCGCGCGGAATGCCCTGCGCTCAAAACGCTGGCCATCGTGGATGAAGCGCCAACGCAGCAATATCTCTACCCTGAGTTCTTGCTGTTTCAGGAGCTGTTCGCCCGGCATGGCATTTCGGCTGTGATTTGCGCGCCCGAAGATTTGCGGTTCCGCGACGGCAAGCTATGGCATTGCGAGACCAAGCTCGATCTCGTCTACAACCGGCTTACCGATTTCTCGCTCGAAGCGGCAAACAGCGCCGCGTTGCGCCGCGCTTATCTGGAAGGCGCGGCCATTGTCACGCCGCATCCGCGCGGCTACGCGCTCTACGCGAACAAGCGCAATCTGACGCTGCTTTCCGACGACGCGCTGCTGGCGAGTTGGGGTGTGGACACGGAAACCCGTTGTGTGCTGGCCGAGACGGTGCCGCGCACGGAACTGGTGAGCGGCGGCAAGGCCGAGGACTTGTGGGCGCGGCGCAAAGGGCTGTTCTTCAAACCGGCGACGGGCTTCGGGGCCAAGGCCGCCTATCGCGGCGACAAAATGACCAAGCGAGTGTTTGAGGAAACGCTGGCAGGCGACACGATTGCGCAAGCGTTGGTGCCGCCTGCGGTCATCGAGGTGGAAGTCGATGGCGCTTTGACTGAACTCAAGGCGGATATCCGCTGCTATGCCTATCGTGGCAAAATTCAATACATCGTCGCGCGGCTCTGGCAGGGGCAAACCACTAATTTTCGAACTCCGGGCGGCGGTTTTGCGGAGGTTATTGTTTCGTGAGACAGTTTGGATTCGCCGGTTATTCCGGCGCAGGCAAGACAACGCTGATTGAGCGGCTGATTCCGCGTTTCGTGGCGCATGGCTTGCGCGTGTCGATGATCAAACACACGCATCACAATTTCGATCTGGATAAATCGGGCAAGGATTCGTTCAGGCACCGCGAGGCAGGCGCGACCGAAGTGATGCTGGTCTGCGACCAGCGCTGGATATTGATGCACGAGTTGCGCGGCGATCCTGAGCCGAGCTTCGAGGAACAAATCGCCAATCTGTCGCCTTGCGATCTTCTGCTGGTCGAGGGCTACAAGGCGACGCCGATAGCGAAGCTGGAAGTTTACAGACGGGCCAACGGAAAACCGTTTATATATCCTGAAAATTCCGGCGTGGTGGCGCTGGCAACTCCGCCGGATGACCGGCCCACCGATTGCCCCTTGCCCTGGCTGAATCTCGATGATGTCGAGGCGATTGCAGCGTTCATATTGAAAGAGGTTGAACTGTGAGTATGTTGAGCGTCGATGAGGCGCTGGAGCTGATGCTCAAGCGCGCGCGAAAGGTCAAAGGGACTGACCGGGTGCCTTTGGTTGAAGCAGCCGGACGCATTCTGGCCGAGCCGGTGGTGTCCGCGATTGATGTGCCGCCTTTCGACAACAGCGGCATGGACGGCTATGCCCTGCGCTGCGATGATGTTCCCGCCTTGGGGAGCCGCTTGCCTGTTTCCCAGCGGATTCCCGCGGGCAGCGCCGCTTACCCGCTGGAAGCCGGAACCGTTGCGCGTATTTTCACCGGCGCGCCCGTGCCAGCGGGCGCGGATGCCGTGGTCATGCAGGAACATTGCGAAAGCCTTGCGACCGGAGCGCTTGTCATCAACAACATTCCGAAGCGCGGAGAAAACATTCGCAAAGCAGGCGAGGATATCCGGCGCGGCACTGAGGTTCTCGCTGCGGGAACTTTGCTGACCCCTGCCGCCATCGGCTTGGCGGCATCGGTGGGCGTTGCGCGATTACCCGTGTTGCGGCGCTTGTCTGTCGGCGTGCTGTCCACCGGCAGCGAGTTGGCGACGCCCGGCCACGCGATTGGCCCCGGTCAAATCTACAACTCCAATCGCTATCTGATTTCTGCCGTTCTGAAAAATCTCGGTTGCGATGTCACCGACTACGAGCCGCTTCCCGACACCTATGCGGCGACGTGCCGGATTTTGCGCAAGGCGGGCGCGTTGCATGATCTGGTGATTACGTCGGGCGGCGTTTCGGCTGGCGAAGAAGATCACGTCAGACCGGCGGTCGAGACCGAGGGCGAACTGAATCTCTGGAAAGTCGCCATGAAACCCGGCAAGCCGCTGGCGTTCGGCAAGGTAGGCAATGCCGATTTCGTGGGCCTGCCCGGTAATCCGGTAGCCGCTTTCGTCACCTTCCATGTTCTGATTCGTCCCTTCCTGCGCAAATGTCAGGGGGCCAGCCGCTATCGCAACGAATCGCGCGGCATGGTGGCGGGTTTCGAGTGGAACAAACCCGCAAGCCGCCGCGAATTCCTGCGCGTCCGCGCCGGTGCCGATGGCCGTCTGGAACGCTTCCCGAATCAGGGTTCCGGCGTGCTGACTTCCTGCCTCTGGGCGGATGGTTTCGCCGACATTCCGGCCGAGCAGACAATCAACGTTGGCGATACGGTACGTTATATCCCCATTGCGGAGATGCCCTGATGATCAAAGTTCTTTACTTCGCTGGTGTGCGGGAGGCGCTGGGCGCTTCCGGTGAAAGTCTCGATTTACCGTCCGGCATTGCCACCGTTGGCGCGTTGCGCGAACAAATCGCCGCGCGCGGCGAACCGTGGATGGCGCTCAAGCGGATCAAAAACCTGCGCTGCGCCGTCAATCAGGTCATGGCCGGTTTTGACGCGCCGGTAAAAGATGGCGACGAAATCGCTTTTTTCCCGCCCGTGACCGGAGGCTGAAATGTCCATATCCGTTCAGGAAGCCGACTTCGACACCGGAGCGGAAATCGCGGCGCTGACCGCAAAGAGCGGCGAAGCAGGGGCCATCGCCAGCTTCATCGGCGTCGTCCGCGGCGGCGGCATTTTGTCGATGACGCTGGAACACTATCCAGAAATGACCGAAAAAGCCCTGAGCGAAATCGTTGCCGAAGCTAACCGCCGTTGGGAACTGCTGGGCACCCGCGTCATCCATCGCGTCGGCAAGCTGCTGCCGGGCGACCGCATCGTGCTTGTCGCCGTATCCTCCGCTCACCGGCAAGCGGC
>JAISPO010000130.1 GCA_031274855.1 Zoogloeaceae bacterium
TGTTTCAGCCATGTCGCCGTAGCCAGTCAGTCAGATCGGCCAGTGAATCGGCGCAGTAGAGGGGCGACATTTCTGCCAGCATTTCGCGTGGATGCGCGCCGTAGGCGACGGCGAGCGCGCCGATACCGGCATTGGTTGCCATTTGCAGATCGTAGGTGGTATCGCCGATCATCAGAGTCGCATCGGGCGGCGCGTCCAGTTCGTCCATCAATTCTTCAAGCATCTGCGGATGCGGCTTGGAATGACACTCATCCGCGCACCGGCTGGCATGAAAGTAGTGGCCCAAGCCGCTGGCCGCGAACGCCCGATCCAGCCCCTTGCGCGACTTGCCGGTAGCCACAGCCAGGCGGTATCCCTTGGCAGCCAGATCGCGTACCAGTTCGGCGGCTCCATTGAACAAGGGCAATTCGTGGTCGGATGACAAATAGTAGTGCCGGTAGCGGCCGGCCAGTTCGTCGTAGTGATTGGGTTCGAGTTCCGGCATGGCATTGCGCAGGGCTTCGTGCAAGCCCAAGCCGATGACGCGCCGCGCCTGCTCATCCGAAGGCGGCGGCAAGCCGAGATCGGCAGCGGCCGTCTGAATGCAGGTGACGATTCTCCCTGCCGAATCCAGCAAGGTGCCGTCCCAGTCGAAAACGATGAGTTCAAAACGCTTGTCCATAATCCCTTTTCTCGTGCGCTTCCAGCCGGGCGACGAATCCGGCGAGGTCTGCCGGTAAAGCGACGGCCAAGTCGACAATTTCCCCGGTTATCGGATGCGGCAACTTGAGTTTGGCGGCATGGAGGAACATGCGCTTCAAACCCACCCTATGCAATTCCTTGTTGAGCGCGAAATCTCCGTATTTATCGTCACCGGCCAGCGGGAAGCCGAGGTGGGCGAGATGGACGCGAATCTGGTGTGTGCGTCCGGTCTTGAGCGTGACTTCGACCAAGCTGAAATTTTCCCAACGCACCAGCAAGCGCACGACGGAATGCGCCTGTTTGCCCAACTCGGAAACGCTGACCCGCCGCTCGCCCTCTTCCGTCAAATATTTGTGCAGAGGCAGTTTCACATGCTGAAGCGGATTGAGCCAGCGCCCCTTGACCAGCGCCAGATAACGCTTGTCGACACCGCCATCGCGGAACAAATCGTGCAGCCGGGTCAGGGCAGAACGCTTTTTGGCGACAATCAGCAGCCCCGAAGTTTCCCGATCCAGACGATGCGCCAGTTCCAGAAAACGCGCATCGGGACGGGCGCGACGCAGTTGCTCAATGACGCCGAAGCTCACGCCGCTGCCGCCATGCACCGCCACGCCGGACGGTTTGTCGAGTACGATTATCGCCGCATCCTCGAAGGCGACATCGAATGCGCGCGCCGGAACAGGAAGCGCCGTCGACGGCGTTGCAATGCGTATCGGCGGCACGCGCACACTATCGCCGATTTGCAGGCGGTAGTCGGCGGCGACCCGCCCTTTATTGACCCGAACCTCGCCGCTGCGCAGGATGCGATAGACATGGCTTTTCGGCACGCCTTTGGCAAGCCGGAGCAGAAAATTGTCAATTCGCTGCCCCTCGGCTTCCTCGCCAACTTCAAGCCGAATCACAGAATCTTTGCTTAACTCATTCATATTGCAGTATACTAGCGCCCGTTTGCCGTCCTGCGACGGCGTGCCCGGCGGCCCGAAGCGGCGCCGGTGGCGCCCTCCCAAGACGTTGCCGTCCTCCCCGTTACCCTCCCCGGAACTCCGGCGGTAATGCCGAGTCGGCAAGGGGCAATTTGACCGCCCGATATTTTCGATTATCGCGATCAGCCCCAAGGAGCAACCCCTAGGGTATCTCGCTCGCCCAAAGAAGCGATACTACTTGATTGCGCGCAGCACAGCACAGACGATTTCCCGACGCCGGCCTCGATGCCGACGCCGGACAGGAAAACAAACCAACCGTTTGCCAACAGGTCGATGACCCAACTACACATCCCGCAAACTCTTGATCTTGTTCGCCGCCGCTCTACAGAGCGGCGCTTCGTCGTGCCCTGCCCCGCGCGCGGGAGCACACATGAAACGCATGTTATTCAATGCGACGCAGGCCGAGGAACTCCGCGTCGCGATTGTTGATGGTCAGAAACTGATCGACCTCGACATCGAGTCGGCCGCCAAAGAGCAACGCAAGAGCAATATCTACAAAGCCGTTATCACCCGCATCGAGCCCAGTCTCGAAGCCGCCTTTGTCGATTACGGCGCAGAGCGTCACGGGTTTCTGCCCTTTAAGGAAGTCTCGCGGGCCTACTTCCGGTCCGATCTGGATCCGGGCCGCGCCAAGATTCAGGACGCCCTCAAAGTCGGTCAGGAAATCATCGTCCAGGTCGAGAAGGATGAGCGCGGCAATAAAGGCGCTGCGCTGACCACTTACGTTTCCCTCGCGGGCCGTTATCTCGTCCTCATGCCCAACAATCCGCGCGGCGGCGGCGTCTCGCGCCGCGTCGAGGGCGAAGACCGGCAAGAGTTGCGCGAAGTACTCGACGCGCTCGATGTGCCCAACGGCACGAGCCTGATTGCCCGCACCGCCGCCATCAACCGCACGGCCGAGGAGCTTCAGTGGGACTTGAACTACCTCATGCAACTGTGGACGGCGATTGACGGCGCATCCAAAGCCCAGGGCGGCGCTTTCCTCATTTATCAGGAATCGAGTCTGGTCATTCGCGCCATCCGCGATTACTTCCAGCCCGATATCGGCGAAATCCTGATCGACACCGACGACATCTTCGAACAGGCCCAGCAGTTCATGGCCCATGTGATGCCGAACAACATCGCGCGCGTCAAGCGTTACCGCGACGACGTGCCGCTGTTCTCACGCTTCCAGATCGAGCACCAGATCGAATCCGCCTACTCCCGCCAAGTCACCCTGCCTTCTGGCGGTGCCATCGTCATTGACCACACTGAAGCGCTGGTCGCGGTCGACGTCAACTCCGGCCGCGCCACCAAAGGCTCGGACATTGAAGAAACCGCGCTGCGCACCAATCTGGAAGCCGCCGACGAAGTGGCCCGCCAACTGCGCCTGCGTGACTTGGGCGGCCTGATCGTCATCGACTTCATCGACATGGACAATCCCAAAGGCCAGCGCGAAGTCGAAAACCGCCTGCGCGACGCGCTGCACTACGACCGCGCCCGCGTCCAGGTCAGCAAAATCAGCCGCTTCGGCCTGCTGGAACTTTCCCGTCAGCGCCTGCGCCCTGCCCTCGCGGAAACCAGCTACATCACCTGCCCGCGCTGTACCGGCACCGGCCATATCCGATCGACCGAATCGGCCGCCCTGCACATCCTGCGCATCCTCGAAGAAGAGGCCATGAAGGAAAACACCGGCGCGATACACGCGCAGGTGCCGGTCGATGTCGGCACTTTCCTGCTTAATGAAAAGCGCGTCGACATCGCCCGCATTGAACTCCGGCACCGGATCAATCTGGTCATCGTCCCCAATCGCCAACTCGAAACACCGCAGCACGAAATCGTGCGCCTGCGTCACGACCAGTTGAATGTCGACGAGGCCTCCGTGGTTGCGAGTTACCAGATGGCCATCAAGGCCGCCGAAGATCCCTACCAGCCGCCGTCGGCCCAAACCGAATCCCGCGGGCCGAAACAGGAAGCCGCCGTCAAGGGCATCACGCCTGAGCAGCCGGCTCCGGTTGTCGAGCCTAAACCCAAGTCCAAGGCGAAGCCGGAACCGAAATCGGAACCTGGCATCATCGCCAAGATTTTCGCCTGGTTCAGCGGCAACAAGACCGCGGCGGCTCCGCAAGCCGAGACCAAGACCGGCAA
>JAISPO010000020.1 GCA_031274855.1 Zoogloeaceae bacterium
ATGCTGTCCAGCGGCAGCGTCGCCGCCAGTTCCCGCAATCGCGTGGCCCGCGGGTAAGTCATCGCGCCGCCAAAGCCGAGTTTGAAACCGAGTTTGATGAACTCATCAGCCTGCTGGCGGCTGCCGTTGAAGGCATGGGCAATGCCACCGGCAACCCGCACACGGCGCAGTTCCCCAAGGATGGCATCCACCGCCCGCCGCACATGCAGCAACACCGGCAAGCCGAATTCCCGCGCCAGCTTGAGCTGTTCGACATACCACCACGCCTGCTTCTTTTCATCGCGTAGCTCGACAAAACCATCCAGCCCGATTTCGCCAACAGCGACCACCGGCTCGCGCCGCAACGCCGCCCGCAAAACCTCAAGATCCTCTTCCCGCGCATGATCGGCAAACAGGGGATGAATCCCATAAGCGGGCCAACAACCGGAAAACTGCCGGCAGACATCGGCAACAGCATCAAACCCGCCCCGCTCCACCGACGGCACCACCATACAACCGACGCCAACCGCCTCTGCCCGCGCCGCCACAGCAGCACGGTCGCCGTCAAACTCGGCGGCATCCAGATGGCAGTGAGTGTCGATCAACATGGGCAGATGTGAAGGCGCTGCTGCTTCGGCTGACAATGTGCTGGAAATTTCCGGCTCGCGCATCCGGCTTCCGGACAGGGGCTACTCGAGCGAGTTTGAGGCCGAATTCAGGAAACAGACAAGGATTGGTAGGCGGTATTGGAATCGAACCAACGACCTCCACGATGTCAACGTGGCGCTCTAACCAGCTGAGCTAACCGCCTACAGGCTCTTTGCACAACAAAGAGCCGCGCATTGTAGCGGCAAACTTGAATGCGGTCTAGTTGATCAGGTTACAGGTTACGGGGTACAGGTTACAGATAAAACCAAGCTGAAACCTGTACCCTGAAACCTGAACCCTGACTAAGCGCCCAGCGCCCGCTTGATTTGTTCCAGCGTCGAAACGTCGTCGATGGTGGCGAGGTCGCCCGGGTCGCGGCCTTCGGCGAGCGCCTGAATCGAGCGGCGCAACATCTTGCCGGAACGGGTCTTGGGCAGGCCGGTGACGAAATGCACATGCTTGGGCCGGGCGATGGCGCCGAGGATTTCGTCCACGGTTTTCTTCACTTCGGCTTCGAGCGCGGCGCGCAGTTCCGGCGTGGCAATCTTCGCGGGGTCTTTCACCACGGCAAAGGCAACGGGTTCCTGCCCTTTCAACTGGTCGTTCACGCCGACGACGGCAACTTCGGCAATCGCGTTGTGCGCTTGCACGGCTTCTTCGATCTCGCGGGTGCCGAGACGGTGACCGGCAACGTTGATGACGTCGTCGGTGCGGCCCAGAATGAAGTGGTAGCCGTCCTCGTCCTTGATGCCCCAGTCGAAGGAGCTATAGACCAGCGGCTCTTTGAACAGGCTGAAATAGGTTTTGACGAAGCGGTCATCGTCGCCCCAGAGGGTCGCCAGACAGCCGGGCGGCAGGGGCGGCATCACGCCGACAATGCCTTTTTCGTTGGGCGCGCATTCGGTGCCATCCTCGCGGAAAATCTTGAGGTTGTAGCCGAACACCGGGAAGCTCGGCGTGCCGAATTTGATGGGCGTTTTTTCCACACCGCGCACCGCGGAGAGCATCGGCCAGCCGGTTTCGGTCTGCCAGTAGTTGTCGATCACCGGCAGTTTCAGCTCGCCCATGATCCATTCGTGGGTGGGTTGGTCGAGCGGCTCACCGGCGAGGAACAGATGCTTGAGCGAGGACAGGTCGTACTTGTGCAGGAGGGCCGGATCGTGTTTTTTGAGCACGCGAATCGCGGTCGGCGCAGAGAACATGACATTGACTTTGTACTTTTCGACCAGACTCCACCAGATGCCGGCATCGGGCCGGATCGGCGTGCCTTCGTACATGATGGTCGTCATGCCGGCAATCAGCGGCGCGTAGATGATGTAGCTGTGGCCGACCACCCAGCCGATGTCGGAAGTGGTGAAGTAGGTCTCGCCTTCGAAGCCGGTGTAGATGTGCTTCATCGAGGCCGCCAGCGCGACGGCATAGCCGCCCGTGTCACGCTGCACGCCCTTGGGCTTGCCGGTGGTGCCAGAGGTGTAGAGGATGTACGAGGGTTCGGTCGATTCCATCCAGACACAGGGCACTTTGGCGTCCATGTGCTGGGCGCGAAGTTCGGCATAGTCGACATCACGGCCCGCGACTTTGCTGAATTCAGGATCCAGACCGCGGTTGACCATCAGGACTTTTTCCGGCGGGAATTGGGCGAGCTTGCAGGCTTCGTCGAGCAGATGCTTGTACGGCACCGATTTACCGCCGCGCATCCCGGCATCGGCCGAGACGATGAGCTTGGGCTTGGCATCGTCGATGCGGGTGGACAGCGAGCCGGAAGCGAAGCCGCCGAACACAACCGAATGGATGGCCCCGATGCGGACGCAAGCCATCATGGCGAACATCGCTTCGGCGATCATCGGCATGTAGATCAAAATGCGGTCGCCCTTCTTGACGCCCAGACTTTGATAAATCGCCGCCATGCGCTCGATTTCGCGTTGCAGTTCGGCGAAGGTATAAGTTGTTTCCTGATTGGTCTCGGAAGAAACATAGACCAGCGCGCGCGCATCGGGGCGCTTGGCCGCGTGACGGTCGACCGCGTTGTAGCAAAGATTGGTCTGACCGCCGACGAACCATTTGACGAAAGGCGGCTTCGAATAATCGAACACCTTCTGCGGCGGCTTGTGCCAGTCGATCAACTGGGCTTGCTCGCCCCAAAAGGCTTCCGGCTGTTCAATCGAACGGCGATGGAATTCGGCATATGTCGACATTTTATGTAACCCCTTTTTAAAGTGCGTGGTTCAACTCCGGTCTTGGTCAGCAAGCCTCAGCTTGCGCTCGATTTCGGTAACGGCTTTACCGGCATCCAGTTCAGCGCCGATCAACTTTAGCAATGGTAACAGGCGGACGGCAAATTCGCGCACACCGAGCTTGACGGCGTTTTCCCGGCCTGCGGCGATGTACTCCAGCGCCTCCTCGACATCCATGATGTTACCCAGCTCGGTGCGGGCAACCGCGCCGGCCACGCAGTTGCCGCCCACCGCCTTGGCCGCCGCCATGCGGCGGCCCGCAATGGCCAGCAGCCGCTCGGCTTCCGGCTCCCCGTCTTCGGGACAGGTGGCGATGCCGATGGTCACGGTGAGACGGGCACGGCCCTGATCGGCAATATTCGCCGCCGCGATCATCTGGCGTATACGCTCGGCCAACTGGTGCATCTGCGCCGGATCGCTGCCGGTCTTGATGAAGGCGAACAGGCTTTGGCCCCAGCGGGCCAAACAGCCTTCCCTGGGAACGGTAGCCGTCAATGTCTGCGCGATTTTCAACAAAAGCGCATCGCCCGTCGACGGGTTGGCCGCCAATTCTTCAAAACCATCGAGGCCGATAGCCAAAATGCCGACCTGACCGCCGTGCTGCCTGAAATGGGACAAAGCCTGCTCCGTCTGGCGCAGCAGAAGCTGGCGTTGCGGCAGGCCGGTGACGGTATCGGCGGTATTGCCGGTTCTGGTTTTTACGCTGGCATCATGCGATTGGCTCAACATGACCAGCGCATCAAGCCGCGACAGCAGTTCGGCCGTCCCGATACCTTTGGTGATGAAATCGGTCGCGCCCAGATCGGTGGCGCGCCTGCGCGCCTCCTCGCCTTCGTCGCCGGAAATCATGATGACCGGCATGGTACGAATCCGGGCCACCTTGGAAGCGCGGATGCGCTCGATCAGCCCGTAACCATCGAGGCGCGGCATGGTATGGTCGGTAATCACCAGCTCAATCGACGGATCGACCAGCAACGCTCCCCAACCGTCCTCGCCGTCGCTCTCCTCGCGCACGTCGAAACGGTCGCGGATACGCTTGATGATCGTCGCCCGCACGATGCGGGAATCGTCGACAATCATGATGTGGGGCAGGTTGTTGCTCATAACGGTCTCATTCACCGGCGATGTTTACGATCAGGCGCCCCTTGACGCGCGCCCGTATGAAATCATTGAATACTTTCGGCAGCTTGGCGAAATCCACGGTTTGCGTCAACGCCTCCAGATGGCGCGGGCGCAGGCCGGACGCCAGCCGTTGCCAGACGCCGCTCCGGTAAGGTTCGCCGATGTAGCCCGAATCAATGCCGAGCAGGCTGACGCCGCGCAGAATAAAGGGCGCGACGGTCGTGTTGAGACTCATGCTCGCCGCCAGCCCGATGCTGGCAATCGTCCCGCCCCGCTTCATGGCGCCGACAATCCAGGCCAGCACATCGCCGCCCAAGTTATCGACCGCGCCGGCCCAAGTCTCCTTGTCCAGCGGCTTGATCTTGCTCAGGTCGAGCGACTGCCGCATCACAACTTCCCTTGCGCCCAAATTCAGCAGATATTGCTTTGCCGCTTCCTTGCCGGTCAGCGCCACAACGTGATAACCGCGCTTGGCCAGGATGTCGATCGACAGGCTGCCGACGCCGCCTGTCGCGCCGGTCACGAGCACCGGCCCGTTGGCCGCCCTGAGGCCGTTTTCTTCCATGCGCATAATGCCCAGCGCGGCAGTAAAACCGGCCGTGCC
>JAISPO010000065.1 GCA_031274855.1 Zoogloeaceae bacterium
CTGGCAGTATCAAGTCAAGACGGCTGACCTCGGTTTGCGTGCCAAGACTTACCTTGAACAGAACGGCGCGCAGAAGGTCAAGTAATACGTATCACCTCAAGTAGCATGTATCACCTGTAGCACGGCGGGCGGCCGCAAGGCCGCCCCGCCCCCCCAAGTTTCAAGGAGAGAAAATGAAATCCCTATTGCTGATCCTCGCAACATTGGCCGTCGCCAGCTCACCGGCTCTCGCCGCGGACGGCGCCACGCTTTATCAGACGAAAACCTGCTGGTCATGCCACGGCAAGGACGGCAAGAAGACTATCCTGCCCGATTATCCGAAGATCGCCGGTCAAAACGTCAAGTACGCAGAGAAGCAGATGCTCGATATCAAGAGCGGCGCGCGCGCCAACGGCAACAGCGCTGCCATGAAAGGCGTCATGGAACTTGTCAACGAAGATGAAATCACAATTCTCGCTGACTACGTTTCCAAAATGGCCCCCTGAACTACGTTCCAGATACACTGATCCATCACATTTGTTGTCTGATTTACTGTTTAATCACGCATTCTCAGGAATGCAACCCCGTTACCCCAAGAGGACAGAACTCATATGAAAACGCTCGCAATTCTGACCGCCGCCCTGCTCGGCAGTTCGTTGGCGCTGGCCCAGGCAACTGCTCCGCAGAAGGCTGGCATTGAAGCAAAAGGCTATCAATGGAACGCCCAGGAAGGCGAAAAAATCGAGGCCCTGCAAAAGAAAGGCGATATCGAGAACGGTCTGGAAGCCTATGAAATCTGCGGCGCCTGCCATTTGCCGTCCGGCGCTGGCCGCCCCGACGGCACTTTCCCGCAACTCGCCGGTCAGCACAGCACAGTGCTGATCAAGCAGATGGCCGACATCCGCGAAGGTCTGCGCGATAACCCGACCATGTATCCGTTCGCCAAAACGCTGACCGACCCGCAAGAACTGGCCGATGTCTCGGCCTACATCCAGAGTCTGTGCATTCCGGTCAATCATGGCAAATATGAAGGCGCGGATGCCGCCCTGCAAATCGCGGCAGGCAAGGATCTGTATGTGAAGGAATGCAAGGAGTGCCACGGCGCCAATGGCGAGGGCGACAAGGACAAGTTCTATCCGGTCATCGCCGGTCAGCACTACAAGTACCTGCTGCGCCAGATGACGGAAATCCGGGACGGAAAGCGCCGCAACGCCAATCCTGACATGGTCAAGATCATCAAGCGGTACAACGACAGCCAGCTGGTGGCCATTTCCGCCTTCCAGTCCAGTCTGTCGATGCCGGGCGCCATGTGCAAAGACAGCCCCAAGAAGAAATGATAGTGCGGCAGCGCGCCCCCATCCCGACTCAGAGAATGCCCCATGCTGAACAGCAAGAATCCGAATGTCCTGATCAGCGGCCTGACGCTGGTTGCTTTGGTGTTAATGGTCGCGGCCTACTTCGCGCCGATCTGGTGGGTCTCGCTGACCGCGCCGAACTATCCCAAGGACGCCTTTCCTGACGGTATCCGCATCCACTTCCACTTCAACAATGTCTATAACGGCTGCAAGGCAGCCGCCAAGACCAGCCGTCTGGCCGAAGAAATCATCCAGAAGGATCTGGGCGCCGAGGATGAGCGTTACAACCCGATCACCGACGCCAAGAAGGACATGAACAAGAATGCGGTCGGTCTTGATTGTGTCCATGAGATGAACACCATCAACCACTACGTCGGCATGTTCCCCATCGCCAGCGGAGCGCCGGTTGAGAAACCGCTTGCCAAGTTCTTCTTCGGCTTCTTCGCCGTGATGCTGGTCGCGTTTGCGGTAACGCACCGGAAGTTGCGGCTGGCCATACTCGGCATCGGTTTCACTGCCGTCGCCGCCTGGGTCATCGTCGATCAGTATGTACTCGGCCATCTCGCCAGCCATGTCGCCGGATATATCAAGGAAGTCGGCACCTTCTTCCGTGAGCCTGAGAGAAATCAAGCATGGGGCAACAATGTGGCGGCCATCAGCAACTTCGTCATCGCCGGACTGATCGGCGCCATGATGATCGTCTTCCTCGGCGTCTGGAAGGTTCGGCGCTTTGAACTCCTGCTGGCGGCGGTACCGGCCTTGCTGCCGGTATTCTTTGTGATCGAATACTCGGCCTGGCTCTGGTTCTTCGGCCACAACCTGCACGACTGGGGCGCTTTCACGGTCAAGCCCTTCATGCCGACGGTATTCGGCGAGGGCAAGGTCGCCCAGTTTTCGACCTACTCCTACCCCTACTGGGGCTACGCATTGCTCCTGATGGTTTTTGCCTGTCTGGCGGTGGCGTTTTTGCTGCGCCGTCGGCAATTACGTGAAGGGGCGGCAGACTGAAGCGGCGGAACACCATCATGTGGCCGCGCTCACTCCTGCTGCTGCCGCTTGTCTTGACACTGATGGTGGCCGGTGGCCGCATCGGTTTCGGGCAAGTCATCGGTGACCCAGAAACCAAACCGGCCGGAGCGGGCGTTTCGGCCGACTTGAGCAATGCGCCGCGCGTCGACGTCGACAGGCCGAAGCCGGTTTTCATGCTCTTCGAACGCGATCCGCGCGTGCATGGGCTGAGACCGTTTCAGGAACTGGTCGACGCCGCCCCTGCCGGATCGGTGCTGAAGCCGCCGCCGGGCCAGTATGCCGGGCCGGTGCTTGTCAACAAGCCGCTGATTATTGACGGCGACGGCAAGGTGACCATTGATGCCGGTGACCGCGGCACGGTGTTTACGCTGGAGGCCAGCGACGCGACATTGCGCGGCCTGCATCTGACCGGCTCCGGCAACTCCCACGACACCGACGACTCCTGCCTCGATGTGCGCGGCAGCCGCAACCTCATCGAAAAGCTCACAATCGACAACTGCCTGTTCGGCATCGACCTCAAGCAGTCCAACGACAATATCGTGCGCAACAACACCGTGCGCTCGAAGTCGGCCGATCTCGGCGTGCGCGGCGACGGTTTCCGTCTCTGGTACAGCCGTCGTAATCTGTTCGAGGGCAACGAGGTGACCGACTCGCGCGACATGGTCGCCTGGTACTCGCACGACAACATATTCCGAAACAATGTCGGACGCCGCAGCCGTTATTCGATCCACTTCATGTTCGCCCACGACAATATCGTCGAAGGCAACCGTTTCTACGACAACGCCGTCGGCGTGTACTTCATGTACACCGAGGGCGGCATTGTGCGCAACAATGTCATTTCGCATGCCACCGGCGCGGCCGGTATGGCGATCGGTTTCAAAGAAGCATCCGGCACCCTCATCGAAAACAACGAAATCATCTATTGCGCTGTCGGCATCGGCTCCGACCTGTCGCCCTTCCAGCCCAACACCAAAATCATCATCCGCAACAATCGCATCGCCTACAACGGCATCGGCATCCTGTTCAACAGCGAACTGGGCGGCAATGAAATGCTGGGCAATGACTTCGAGGGCAATCTCACCCATGTCGCCTACGGCGCGGGCCGGGCGGCGGTCGAACGCAACTACTGGAACGGCAATTACTGGGACGACTATCAGGGCTTCGACCGCAATGGCGACGGTATCGGCGATACGCCTTACGAGCTGCTCGCCTTTGCCGACAGCATCTGGATGGAAATGCCGCCTGCGCGTTTCTTCAAATCGGCTCCGGCAATGGAGTTGCTCGATTTCCTTGAGCGGCTGGCTCCGTTCTCGACGCCGGATATCCTCATCAAAGATGATGCGCCGCGCTTCCGTCCGGCGTTGCGGAGGCAGCCATGACCGGCGACGCCACTCCCCCTGTCTCGGCAGAACGGCGGCAGCAGGATAGGCGGCGCGTTCTGCGCACCCTCCTGTTGTCGGGCAGCGTACTGGGCGTTGCCCTGTCCGGTTATCTACCGCTCGTCTATTCCAAAAAGAAGCGCCTGCGGCCCCCTGGCGCGCTGGACGAAAAAGATTTTCTGGCCTCCTGCATCAAGTGCGGGCAATGCGTGCAAGTCTGTCCGGTGCAGGCCATCAAGCTGGCCGACATGGTCGATGGCTTCGGCGTCGGCACGCCCTACATCGACGCCCGCGAGCAGGCATGTGACTTCTCCTGCGACGCGGTTCAGTGCATTCTCGCCTGCCCCACCGGCTCCCTGACTTACCAGAAGCCCGGCTTCCTGCCGGTGCGGCCGGGGGCGGCGCTTGCGACCAAGCCGACATTGCTGGCCAAGGAACACGATCCCGAACCAACGCTCAATCTTGCGGAACGCATCGGTCTTGCCCGGCTGACGCGCCCAGAATCCTGTCTGGCGCGGCAGGGCAAGGGGTTCAAGGGTCAGGCGCGCGGCCCGCAGTTTCAGGGCGAACTGCGTTACATGAGCGTCGACCGCTGGAAGCCGATCAAGGTTGCCGACCATCCCTATGATGTCGCGCTTTGCGACCTCTGCGTTCAGGTTTGCCCGATCAAGGGCGCGATTTCGATTGAGACCGTCTCCGCCCCCGACGGCAGCCAGTGCCAATCGCCGGTGGTGCACGAATCCTGCGTCGGCTGCGGCGTCTGCGAAATGATCTGCCCAACCGAGCCGGCCAGTATCGAAATCATCCCCGGCGAAGGGTGGCCCGCATGAGCCAGGCCCTCAAGCGCCGCTTCCGCGAGCAAATTCTGATCATGTTCGGCCGCGAGCCGGGCAAGCCGGAACAAATCAGCCCGCAAGCGAAAGAAATCCATGATCTGAAGCGCGTGACCAACAAGGCCGACTTGCAAGCCGCCAAGGAGGCCCATCGCTTGCATCAGGCGCATTCCCACAAGTGGCGCAATCGCCGCTGGGTGACGCTATTGCTCGCCAACCTGCTGTTCGTCGTTTCCTACCATTTCGATATTCAGATACTCGAAGGCGCGTTGACCGCATCCCGCTTCATCGGCTTCCACCTCATCGACCTCAACTCTGCGTTGCAGGTAATGCTCGCCCACAAGCACGTCATCAACAATCTGCTGATCGGCACCGGCACTGTGCTGGTTCTGTGGGTGCTGCTGGGCGGACGGACTTTCTGCTCCTGGGTCTGCCCCTATCATCTGCTGGCGGAATTCGCCGAAAAAATCCACCTGCGGCTGGTCAAGATGAAACTCGTCACCGACCAGCCCATTGACCGTCGACTGCGCAGCCTGTTCTGGCTGCTGTTCGCCGTTCTGGCGCTGGCGACCGGCTACACGGTATATGAAGCCATCTCGCCAACCGGCATCGCTTCCCGCGCATTGATCTACGGCCCCGGCTTGGCCATGCTCTGGGTGCTGGCGCTGCTGGCGTTTGAAATCGTTTTTTCGCGGCGCGCCTGGTGCCGCTATATCTGCCCGATTGGCCTGACCTACGGCGTAGTTGGTATCATCTCGCCGGTTCGCGTCAAATACACCCTCAAGGACTGCTTCCATGAGGGAGATTGCCGCAAGGTCTGTCTGGTGCCGCATGTGCTCGATACTGTCATCAAGGGACGCGCTGTCGACGCTGAAGTCCCGATCGGGCCGGACTGCACTCGTTGCGGACTGTGCGTTGACGCCTGTCCGACCGGCTCGCTGAAGTTTGATGTCAAGGGCTTGGGAAAACTGCTTTGAGTCATAAAATTCAACCTGTCGCTGCCCGAAAGCCCACGCCATGATCCGCTTCAACAATGTTGCCAAGACCTTCCGCCGTGTCCGTGTGCTCAACGACATCAGTCTGGAAATCAAACTGGGCGAGCGCGTCGCCCTGATCGGTTCCAACGGCGCCGGCAAGACAACCCTGATCCGCTGCCTGCTCGGCCAGTATCTTCATGAAGGGCAAGTCACCATCAACGGTCACAACCCGCGTCTGGAACGCACGCAGGTATTGACCGAAATCGGCTTCGTGCCGCAACTGCCGCCGCCGCTCAAAATGCCGGTCGGACAACTGATCGCTTTCGCCGCCAAGCTGTGCGGCACCGATCCGCAGCGCATTGTCGATCTGGCAAACCGGCTCGGCCTCGATACAGCCCCCATTCTGGATCAACCATTCATCCGTCTATCGGGCGGCATGAAACAGAAACTGCTGATTGCCATCGCGCTGGGCCGCGACGCCCGCGTTCTGGTGATGGACGAACCCGCCGCCAACCTCGATCCCGAAGCGCGCAAAATTTTCTTCGAGCTTCTCGCCGAACGCGCCACGCAGGCGACCATGCTGATTTCCAGCCACCGTCTGAATGAGGTGTCGGCGCTGGTCAACCGCGTCATTGAACTGGATATGGGCCAAGTGGTGCTCGACGATCGCGTTGCCGACGATGTTTCGCTGTCCAGCCTGCTCGACTGCCGCATCCTCGTCAAGCGTCCCGATCCGGCGTTGGCGAAGGCGCTACAGGCTTGGCAGTTCGCCGATCTGGACAGCGGGCTGGAATGGCAGGGGCAAGTCGCCGGTCCCGACCGGCTGCGCTTTTTGGGCATGACTTCGCGTTATGTGGCCCTGATCAGCGATCTCAAAATGACGGAAACGCGGCAATGATGAACCGCCGCCGCTTTCTGGCCGCCGGTTTCGCGCTGACGCCGCTGGCTGCCGCGCTCTCCGCTTGCGGGCGCGCGGGCAACTGGCCTGAGGGTATGCGGCCCATCGTCTGGGACCGCGACACCTGCGTTCGTTGCAGCATGGTGATTTCCGACCGGCGCTTCGCCGCCGAAGCGTGCGGCGGCCCGAACAACACCGTTTTCAAGTTCGACGACATCGGTTGCGCCATGGTCTGGCTGCGCGATAAAGCCAAAGACCACCCCTGGCTCGCCGAACCCGCCACCCGCCTCTGGGTCGCCGATCTGTCCAGTCAGGGCAACGACGTCACCTGGCTGGACGCGCGCGCTGCCCGCTATGTGGGCAAAACTTCGCCGATGGGCTACAACTTCGGCGCCAGCGCCCACGACCAACCAGGCGCGATGGATTTCCAGACCATGCGCGAGCATGTGCTGATCAAGGAGAAATAAACCATGTCACAACTGTGGCTGACTGCCAAGCTGGATATCGTCGAATCCCTGCGTTCCCGCTGGTTTCTGATTTACACGCTGGTATTCGGCGGCATCGTCGCCCTGTTGTTCCTGTTCGGTCTGACCGAATCGCGGATCCTTGGCTTCATCGGCCTGTCCCGCCTGCTGGTGACCTACATCCAGCTCACCATGGCCATCCTGCCGATTTTCGTACTCATCACCACCGTCCGCTCAGTGGCCGGCGACCGTGAAGCTGGCGTCTACGAATATCTGCTCTCGCTGCCGGTATCGCTGTCGGCATGGTTCTGGGGCAAGATTCTCGGCCGCTATCTGGTGATCTTCCTGCCGGTCTTCGCCGCCATGATCGTCGCGGTGCTGATCGCGCTGGTGCGCGACATCGAAATTCCCTGGGGCATGTTCAGCTACTACACGGCGCTGCTCGCCGCCATGTGCGCCTGCTTCCTCGGTATCGGCATGCTGGTGTCGGCGCTGGCCCGCAGCACCGACATGGCGCAAGGCGCCGCCTTCCTGATCTGGCTGACCCTGCTGCTGTTCCTCGACCTCATCCTGCTCGGCGTGATGATTCAGGAAAAAATCAGCCCCGAGGTCGCCGTTTCGATCGCGCTGGCCAATCCCTTGCAGGTCTTCCGCACCGCGGCGCTCTCGCTGTTCGATCCACAACTGATTGTGTTCGGCCCCTCGGCCTTCGTCATTCTGGATACCTTCGGCGCTCTCGGCTATCAGATTTTCGCGCTGCTCTATCCCCTGCTGCTCGGCGCGATCTGCGCCGTCCTCGGCTATCTGGCCTTCCGCCGGGGCGACCTGCCGTGAGCGCGCGCGGCCTCCTGATCGGCCTTTTGCTGCTGCCGTGCTGGAGCTACGCGCAGGAACCCGCGCCGGAAATCCTGTTTGAAACGGCGCTGTTCGATCTCGACGACCAACCGGCAACTCTTGCCCGCTTTCGCGGAAAGCCGCTGGTCGTCAACTTCTGGGCGCGCTGGTGCGGCCCCTGCCGCACTGAAATTCCCGATCTCATTGCCGAACGCGCCCGCGCAAAAAAAACCGGCCTGCAAGTCGTCGGCATCGCGCTCGATGACAAACCCGACTCCGTGCGCAGCTTCGCCAAAGCCTACGACATCGACTACACGGTGCTGCTGGTCAAGGACGGCGGAACCGACCTGCTCAGACAACTCGACAACCCCCAGGCCGGCCTGCCCTACACGCTGGTCATCAGCCGCAGCGGCAAAGTCGTAGCCCGCAAACTCGGCCCCATGTCCCGCGCCGAAATGGCCGCCGCCTTCAAAGCGGCCAACAAATAGCCA
>JAISPO010000141.1 GCA_031274855.1 Zoogloeaceae bacterium
CCCCTTCTCCACTGTGACGCGAATCGTATCTTTGGCGGCGAATTTGCCTTCCAGAATTGATCGGGCGAGCGGGTTTTCGATGCGTTCCTGAATCGCCCGCTTGAGCGGGCGCGCGCCGAACACCGGATCGAAGCCGGCTTGCGCGACTTCGGCGATGGCAGCTTCGTCGACTGTAAGTTTCATTTCCAGACGGGCCAGCCGCTTTTCCAGATAGCCAAGCTGGATGCGGGCAATGGCGGCGATGTGTTTCTCATCGAGGGCGTGGAAAACCACGATTTCGTCGATCCGGTTGATGAATTCGGGACGGAAATGCGTTTTGACTTCACCCATGACGGCGACCTTGACGACCTGATAGTCCGAGTCGGCCATTTGCTGAATCATCTGCGAGCCGAGGTTGGAGGTCATCACGATCACGGTGTTCTTGAAGTCGACCGTGCGGCCTTGCCCGTCGGTCATGCGGCCATCGTCGAGCACTTGCAGCAGCACGTTGAAAACGTCGGGATGCGCTTTTTCAATTTCGTCGAACAGGATGACGCTGTAGGGCTTGCGCCGCACCTGCTCGGTCAGGTAGCCGCCTTCCTCATAGCCGACATAGCCGGGCGGGGCGCCGATCAGCCGCGCTACCGAATGTTTCTCCATGAACTCGGACATGTCGATGCGAATCAGATGTTCCTCGGAATCGAACAGAAATTCCGCCAGCGCCTTGCATAACTCGGTTTTGCCAACGCCGGTCGGGCCGAGGAACAGGAAGGAACCGTAGGGCCGGTTCTCGTCGGAAAGGCCAGCGCGTGAGCGGCGGATCGCGTCCGACACCAGCCGCACGGCTTCGTCCTGACCGACCACGCGCCCATGCAAGCGGTCTTCCATGGTGAGCAGCTTGTCGCGCTCGCCCTGCATCATTTTGGCGACCGGAATGCCCGTGGCCCGCGAGACCACCTCGGCGATTTCTTCGGCCCCGACCTGCGTGCGCAGCAGCTTGCCGGGCGCATTGCCGCCACCGGATTTCTCGGCCACCTTGAGCTGCGCCTCCAACTGCGGCAGCTTGCCGTATTGCAGTTCGGCGAGCTTGTCGTATTGGCCCTTGCGCTGCAAATCGGAAATCTGCGCGCGCAGCTTGTCGATGGCTTCCTTGATGTGCGCCGAGCCTTGCACCTGCGCTTTCTCGGCCTTCCAGACTTCTTCAAGGTCGGAGTACTCTTTTTCCAGCCGCTTGATCTCGTCCTCGATCAGATCGAAACGCTTTTTCGATGCCTCGTCTTTTTCCTTGCGCACCGCCTCGCGCTCGATCTTCAACTGAATCAGCCGCCGGTCGAGCCTGTCCATCGCCTCCGGCTTGGAGTCGATTTCCATTTTGATGCGCGCCGCCGCCTCGTCGATCAAGTCGATGGCCTTGTCGGGCAGAAAACGGTCGGTGATGTAGCGATGCGACAACTCCGCTGCGGCGACGATGGCCGGATCGGTGATGTCCACGCCATGATGAATTTCGTACTTCTCCTGCAAGCCGCGCAGGATGGCGATGGTCGCCTCAACGGAAGGCTCATCCACCAGCACCTTCTGAAAGCGCCGCTCCAGCGCGGCGTCCTTCTCGATGTACTTACGGTACTCATCAAGCGTCGTCGCGCCGATGCAATGCAATTCGCCCCGCGCCAGCGCCGGTTTCAGCATGTTGCCGGCGTCGATAGCCCCCTCCGCTTTGCCCGCCCCGACCACCGTGTGAATCTCGTCGATGAAAAGAATAATGCGCCCCTCGTCGAGCGCAATCTCTTTCAGCACCGCCTTTAACCGCTCTTCAAACTCGCCGCGATACTTGGCGCCAGCCAGCAAAGCCGCCATGTCGAGATTGAGCACCTTTTTGTCCTTGAGCGTTTCCGGCACTTCGCCATTGACGATGCGCTGCGCCAGCCCCTCGACAATGGCCGTCTTGCCGACGCCCGGCTCGCCGATCAACACCGGATTATTTTTGGAGCGCCGTTGCAAAATCTGAATGGCGCGGCGAATTTCGTCATCACGGCCGATCACCGGATCGAGCTTGCCCATTCGCGCGCGCTCAGTCAGATCGAGGCAATACTTCTTCAGCGCCTCACGCTGCCCTTCCGCCTCCTGACTGCCGACGCTCTGCCCGCCGCGCACCGCCTCAATCGCCTTTTCCAGCGCCGCCCGCGCCATGCCATGCTGAACCAGCAACCTGCCCGCCTCCCCCTTGTCGCCGGCCAGCGCCAACAGGAACATTTCCGAAGCGATGAACTGGTCGCCCCGCTTCTGGGCTTCCTTGTCGGTTAAGTTGAGCAGATTCGACAAATCGCGCCCGATCGTCACCTCCCCACCCCCGCCCTCCACCTTGGGCAGCCGATCCACCGCCTTGTCCAGCGCCGCCTTCAACGGCGGCACATTGACGCCCGCCCGCTGCAAAAGCGAAGCCGTGCCGCCATCCGCCTGATTCAGCAACGCCAGCAGCAGATGCTGCGGCTCGATCATCTGGTTGTCATGCCCCACCGCCAGACTCTGGGCATCGCTCAAAGCCTGCTGGAACTTGGTTGTGAACTTGTCGAAACGCATGGGAATCTCCCCGGTAACTTTGACAAAGGATATGGGGATTGCGGCATGGATTTCAATAATGCGCGGCTAACAGGGGAATTCGTTATTCTTGACTTAAATCAAGATACGCAAATACCAGTGCGCAAGAATTTACGTTATTTCGTTTATCGCTAAAGTTTGATGCAAAAGAAGCTGGAGTGGTTCCCCTGCGCGGCCTGTACCGGGCTGCGAATCAAGATGGAAAGGATACTTCGAATGTGTCGCTTGATTGTCAGCTGGGTTGTGGCGTGCCTGTATTGCAGCGTAAGTTACGCGGCCGCCAACCCCTCTTTCATCGCCGGAACCGCGCCTGACCGCCGTCCCCAATCTGCCCCCAAGATCGTTGTAGCGCCTGTCCTGAAGCAGTCCGACGCGCTGCATGGCGTCAGCGATCCTTATCCCGCTTCCATCAAAGCCATACTGAAGGATCAAGGCGCGTGGTACACGCCCTTCACCCGCTCGGGCATGACGGGGCGTTACGACATACGAGGCTATCACTGAATACGATTCGGGGACCGTCAATGTTTTCCGGATATGTTACCGAGACCGAAGCACACCCGGGCTCGGCTTTTGCCAGACAGGCGCAGTCGGCCTGCATGTGCGGAGTTGCGACTTTTGCCGGCGTTCCGGCAAGAGCGTGTAAAGGCTGTGCCAAGCCAGACTCAACGGAGTTAGAACTATGAAGCGTCAAATCTTGGTTGCAGGTGTAGTGATGTCGATGTGCGGCCTTGCCTTTGCACAACAGAATCAGCAAGGCATGAGCGGCATGTCCGGTATGTCCGGTCAGCAGGGCATGAGCGGTATGTCCGGCCAGCAAGGCATGTCCGGTATGTCCGGTCAGCAAGGCATGAGCGGCATGTCGGGCCAGCAGGGCATGAGCGGTATGTCCGGCCAGCAAGGCATGAGCGGTATGTCCGGTCAGCAGGGCATGTCCGGTATGTCCGGTCAGCAGGGCATGAGCGGCATGTCGGGTCAGCAAGGCATGAGCGGCATGTCGGGTCAGCAAGGCATGAGCGGTATGTCCGGCCAGCAAGGCATGTCCGGTATGTCCGGTATGTCCGGTCAGCAAGGCATGAGCGGCATGTCGGGCCAGCAAGGCATGAGCGGTATGTCCGGTCAGCAGGGCATGAGCGGCATGTCCGGCATGAGCGGCGACGCGAAGAAGTAATAAATCGCGCGTCGTGAATACCAACGCGACATGAATGCCGGGGCGGATATTCGGATAGTTTATCCGCCCCGCATTTTGTCGAAGATCGTTTTTTATCTTTTATCGATTTGCGAATAGCGCCCATGAATGTGCAACGCTCCCGTTTATGGATGCTCGCGCTGTTGTCCGCTGCGGCTTTAAGCGCAACGGCCGCTGTCGCGGGGGCATCCCCCAAAGACATGGATTACCAGCGCGCGCGCTGGGATCCACTGCATTTTTCACCGGCGATCGAGACCGCCCGTAACGAGGACTGTCTGGCTTGTCACAAGGAAATCCTCGATGACAAGGTGCGCAAGCAGTCACCCGCCGGAGTCAAGTCGGCCAATGCGCTGGCCTGGTATCAGACATTGGATACCTATGCCGGTCAGCAGGAGACTTTTCACTGGCGGCATTTGCAATCTCCCTACGCCAACTCGGTGATGCAGTTGCAATGCAACACCTGCCATCAGGGCAATAATCCGCGCGACCGCGCGGTCAATCCGCCCGATACGAATTTCACGGCATTCACGTTGCGCAAGAACGTGAATCCCGATATATGCCTGATGTGCCACGGCAAGTACCCCTACGAGAACATGGCCCTGCCGTTGCCCTGGACGCAAATGCGCGACGGCTTGCAGAACAACTGCCTAACCTGCCACATGGCGATCCGCACAAACCGGCATCAGGTCAATTTCCTCAAGCCTGAGGCCATTGAGGCGCTCGCCGCCAAAGAAGGCGGCGATGTGTGCTACGGCTGCCACGGTGGCCGTCAGTGGTATCGCATCAGCTATCCCTACCCGCGCCATGCGTGGGACACCATGCCAACCGAGACGCCGGACTGGGCGCAAGGCCGTCCGCAGGAATCCGAAGCGCGTTTCCGTATCCACCCGGCGACTGCGGAGAAAACAAAATGACCGTCAAAGAACTTTCTCCTGCTGCCGCAGGCAGCCTGATTCAGAGCCTTCCCGATAGCGAAGCGTTCACGCGCCGGCACTTCCTCAAAACCACGGCGATTGCCTCGGCGCTTGGCGCGACGGGCTTGCTGGGGCCGCGCAAGGCTGACGCTTTCGCTTACGAACCCTATCCACGCGATGACCAGCTGAAAACCGTCGTCACCTCCTGCGCGCACAACTGCGGCTCGCGCCACATGCTGGTCGCGCACAAGAAGGGCGACGTAATCGTGCGCCTGTCCACCGACAACGGCGCCTATCAGGCAGGCGGCCATTTCGGCATGGACACCGAAGAAGTACCGCAGTTGCGCGCCTGCCTGCGCGGGCGTTCGTATCGCGCGCGGCTGTACTCGCAAGAGCGGCTGCTCTACCCGATGATTCGCGTCGGCGAACGCGGCGAGGGTAAGTTCAAGCGGGCCTCGTGGGACGCGGCGCTCGATTTTGTCGCCGGAAAAATGCAGGACCTCAAGGCCAAATACGGCCCCACCGCGATTCTCGATCAGGCCTATGCGGGCGCTTCCTATGGCGTGTTGCACAAGTCCGATCAGATCGAAGGCCTGCTCGCCCGTTTTCTCGGCATGTTCGGCTGCCGCACGAATTCATGGTCGGTGCCTTCCTACCAAGGCACCACGTTCAGTTCGAACATGACCTTCGGCACGATTCAGGACGGCAACGAGGACGATGCCTTCGCGCATTCCAAGCTCATCATCATGTGGGGCTGGAATCCGGCCTATACCTTCCACGGCGGCAACACCTTCTATTACATGCGGCTGGCCAAGCAGCGCGGTTGCAAGTTCGTACTGGTCGATCCGCAATACACCGATGCCGCCGCCGCTTACGACGCCTGGTGGATTCCGATCCGGCCCAATACCGACGCGGCCATGCTTGCCGGTATGGCGCATTACATTTTCACCAACGACCTGCACGATCAGGAATTCATCGACGAATTCTGTCAGGGCATGGATGCTGGCACCATGCCCGATTGGGCGCAGGGCAGGGAAAACTTCAAGGATTACATCCTCGGCGTCAGCGATGGCGTACCCAAGTCGCCCGAATGGGCGGCTGCGATTTGCGGCGTCAAAGCCGAGGACATCAAGAAACTCGCCGACATGTACGCGCGCACCGAACCTGCGGCGCTCAAGGCCTCGTGGTCTCCGGGCCGCAACGCCTACGGCGAGCAGTACAACCGCATGGCGGCTGCCTTGCAGGCAATGACGGGCAATATCGGCATCCTCGGCGGTTGCGCCGAAGGCGTGGGCAAGGGCTTCCATTCCGAATCGGTGGCCTATCCCTACGACGAGTTCGCCAACCTGTGGTGGGCCTCGATCAAATCCGACCGCTGGGCGCACTGCGTGCTCAATTACCCGAATCTCAGGCGCGAAGAAGTGGGCCTGTGGCCGCGCAATGATGATCTGGACGGGAAAATTCCCGATATCCGCGCGATTTGGTGGCATGGCTCGGACTGGTTCAACCAGCTCACCAACATCAACAAGGAAATTCAGGCGGTCAAAAAACTCGACCTCGTGGTCTGTAACGATTCCACGATTACGCCGTCGGGATTGTGGGCCGATGTGCTGTTCCCGATTGCCACGCACTTCGAGCGGCACGATGTGGCGCTGCCTTGGTACAAGGGGCATTACTACATCCATCGGCCCAAGGTGATTCAGCCTCTGGGCGAGTCGAAAACCGACTTCCAGGTCTTCACCGAACTGGCTTGGCGCTTGGG
>JAISPO010000090.1 GCA_031274855.1 Zoogloeaceae bacterium
ACGCCGCCTACCAGTGTCGCCAAACTCGACAGCAGGTTATAGAGCAGCGCCCGCGCTTTCGTATAGCCGGAATGCAGCAGGATCACGAAGTCACCAACCTCTTGCGGAATTTCGTGCGCGACGATGGCCAGCGCCGTGACGATGCCAACTTGCGTGCTGACGAGGAAGGCGGCGGCAATCAGCACGCCGTCGACGAAGTTGTGAAAAGTATCGCCAATCAGAATCATCAGGCCGCTGCGTCCATGATCGTGACCGGCAATGTGAGGCTCGTGTCCCTCGCAGGATTCGATATGGCAATGCCGCCACAGCACCAGTTTTTCCAGCACGAAGAAGCCGAGGATACCGGCAAGGACAACGGAGCTAATCATTGTGGCGTCACCGCTGGCGATGATGGCCTCCGGCAACACATCGAGAAAAGCCGCGCCCAGCAATGCGCCAATCGCAAAACTGATTAGCAGGGGAACCCAGGCGGAACGCGCGTTGAGAGCCACCAGCGCGGCAATGAGAACCGACAGCGCGCCGCCCAACAGCGCGGCGCCAATGATCCAGACAAGTGTAGTATCCATCGCTGAATTATACGATCCAGATCAGGCTTGCCATGCGGCCTGCGTGGGGGTCGCGCCGGAAGGAAAAAAATTGATCCATCTCGGTGCAGGTGCATCGTCCACCGCCAAAAACACGCGCGACGCCCAGCCTCGTCAGTCGACGCCGGGCAAGCGCATACAAATCACACAGCCACTTGCCGCCGGACTGGGCGCGGAAGGCGTTTTGCGCCCCGGCGTCATTCACCAGAAATGCGGCGCGTACTTCCTCGCCGACCTCGAATGCCGTTGGCCCGATGGCCGGCCCAAGCCAGGCCAGCAGGCGTTCCGGCCTGTCCGTCATTGCCGCGACAGTGGATTCGATAATGCCATCCGCCAACCCGCGCCAGCCCGCATGAACTGCCGCCACCACGCTGCCGGTTTCGTCGCATAACAAGACAGGCAGACAGTCGGCCGTCAGCACCGCGCAGACGTGCTTGGGAGAATGCGCAAACAACGCGTCGGCTTCCACGCCCTGCTTCGCCGATTCCGCCGCGACGCAAGTCCGCCCGTGGACCTGAACAAGCCAGGGCGGATCGGCAGGAAGATACCGGCGCAGTTCCGCCCGCCGCTGCGCGACGGCGGATGGCGCGTCACCAATGTGATCGGCCAGATTGCCAAAGGCGCGCGTCGTCACCAGCGCCTTGACATTCGGCGGCGCGGGCCAATCGGGAATGAGAAAAAAATCAGCCATGACGGCATGCCTCAAGCAAGGATGAAAAATCTTCGGGCAGCGCGGATTCCCAAGCCATCTCCGCGCCTGTCGCGGGATGAATCAAGGCCAGCCGCCAAGCGTGCAACGCCTGACGCGGGAAAGCGTCGAGAACGGGATCGGCGGATTTGCGCTTGCCATAAACCGGATCGCCGACCAGCGGATGACCGATCGACGCCATATGCACGCGGATTTGATGCGTGCGGCCTGTTTCGAGACGGCACTCGATCAGCGTCGCCGCATGGAAACGCTCACGCGGCGCGTAATGGGTGCGGGCATCGCGCCCGCTACCGCCCCGTTTGGCAATCGCCATTTTGGTTCGCTGTACGGGATGGCGGCCAATCGGCGCGTCGACGGTTCCCGCGCTGGTCAGTTCTCCATGCGCCAGCGCCAGATAGTGACGTTTGACGGTACGCGCCTGCAACTGGCGCACCAGATCGGTTTGCGCGACAAGCGTTTTAGCGACCACCAGCAGGCCGCTGGTATCCTTGTCCAGCCGGTGAACGATGCCGGCGCGCTGCATTTCGGCAAGCGCCGGCGCATGATGGAGCAGCGCATTCATCATCGTGCCGGACCGGTTGCCGCTGCCCGGATGCACCACCAGCCCCGCCGGTTTGTCGACGACCAGAAGCTGCGTGTCCTCGTAGATGACGTTCAACGCAATCGCCTCGGCCTGATGCTCGCCAACCGCAGCGGATGCCTCTGCCAGTAACTGCACCCTCTCGCCGCCCAACACTTTGCGCTTGGCATCGGCGGCAAGACCATCAACGCTGATCTGCCCTTCCTTGAGCCAAACCTGTAAACGGCTGCGTGAATGTTCGGGGAAAAGCCGCGCCAGCGCCGCGTCGAGGCGCATACCGGCGCAGTCTGCCGAAATGCGCCGGGTCGCTGGGCTATAATCGGTCGCCATTGTTTCCTGAGTCTTCATCATGCGTAGTGTAGCCTCACTGTTCCTGCCGCTTCTCGTTCTTGTCACGCTTGGCCTGTCCGGTTGCGGCCTGCTGCCCGACGAAATCGACGAAACCGTTTCATGGCCCGCCGGAAAGCTGTACTCGGAGGCCAAGGTGGCGATGAGCGACGGCGCCTACGAAAAGGCCGTCAAATACTACGAGAAACTCGAATCCCGCTTCCCCTATGGGCGTTACGCGCAACAAGCTCAACTCGAAATCGCCTACGCCTACTACCGCCAGTCCGAACCCGCTTCGGCCATCGCCGCTTGCGACCGCTTTATCCGGCTGCATCCGAATCATCCGAGCGTTGACTATGCCCTGTATCTCAAAGGGCTGGTGAACTTCAACGAGGATTTGGGCTTTCTCGGCGCCTTCGCTTCCCAAGACCTTGCCGAGCGCGACCCCAAGGCCGCGAAGGAAGCCTTCGAGACGTTCAAGGAACTGGTTGCCCGCTTTCCCGATGGCAAGTACGCCGAGGATGCCCGTCTGCGCATGAGTTATCTGGTCAACACGCTGGCCAACCACGAAGTGCTGGTCGCCCGCTACTACATCCGCCGCGGCGCTTATGTGGCGGCAATCAACCGCGCCCAAGCCTGCCTCAAGACCTACCCGGAATCTCCAGCCATTGAGCCTGCACTCGCCGCCATGATTGAGGCTTACAACAAGCTGGGCATCACCGAATTGCGTGATGATACGGTACGCATCCTCAAGCTGAACTTCCCGGACAGCCCCTATCTCACGGAAGGCTACGAAGGCAAAACCTCGTCTTGGTGGAAGCTCTGGTAATCAGGTTACAGGATTCAGGGTTCAGTAAAACCTCGCTGTCGGCGGGCTTCGAACAGGCAAATGCCGGAGGCGACTGAGACGTTCAGGCTTTCGACACTGCCATGCATCGGGATTCGCGCCAGATCGTCGCAGGTCTCGCGCGTTAACCGGCGCAAACCAGCGCCTTCCGCGCCGAGCACCCAAGCCAGCGACCCCTTCTGATCGACTGCGTAAAGATCTTTCTTTGCTTCACCGGCCGCGCCGATCACCCACACGCCGCGCTCTTGCAACTCGCGCAGGCTGCGGGCGAGATTGGTGACCATGATATAGG
>JAISPO010000161.1 GCA_031274855.1 Zoogloeaceae bacterium
GATGCCGGCGAGTTGCATCTGCGCAAGCTGATTGCGCTGCGCCCCGATTATGCGCACGCCTACAACGCGCTTGGCTATTCGCTGGCCGAGCGCAACATCCGTCTCGATGAAGCCCATCAGTTGATCGACAAGGCGCTCCACTTGGCGCCCGATGACCCCTTTATTCTCGACAGCAAAGGATGGGTGCTATTCCGGCTCGGCGATGCCGAAGCGGCGCTCGAAGTGTTGAAGAAAGCATTTTCCTTGCGGGCCGATCCCGAAATCGCCGCCCATCTCGGCGAGGTGCTGTGGAGTCTGGACCGCAAGGATGAAGCCCGCCAGACCTGGAACGAAGCCGCCAAAGCCCATCCGGATAACGAGACGCTGGCCGGCACCATAAGGAAGTTCATCCCCTGAAACGTATCGGCATTGCTCTGTTGGCCCTGTGTTTGGCCGCCTGTGCCTCGCTATCTACCGATGGCAGCATTGTCCGTGCGCCGCGCAAGCTCAACCAGTTTGAACTGGCCGGACGCCTTGTCGCATGGGAAAGCCAGTCGCGGCATTACGTCAATCTCACTTGGCGACATGACGGGCAGCGCGACGAAATCCTGCTGACGACGCCTCTGGGTCAAGGTCTCGCCGAACTCTCCCGCGATGCGCGCGGCGCGCGGCTGCTGACAGCGGATCGCAAGGAAGTTGTCGCCAGCGACTGGGAAGAGCTGGCGCAGCGGATGCTGGGCATACGCCTGCCCCTCAAGGACCTGCCCGCGTGGCTGTCGGGCCAAGCGCCCGAACAGGCCTCCGGCTGGCGGGTCGAATACCTCGAATATCAAAGCGATGCCGCCGATGCCCTGCCGACGCTGATTGAAGCGACGCGCGGCGATATCGGTTTGCGGCTCAAGGTCAGCGAATGGATCATGGCGCAATGAACCCAATGAATAACTGGCAGCGCGCCTGGCCCGCGCCCGCCAAAATCAACCTCTTTTTGCATGTCACCGGACGGCGGCCCGACGGTTATCACCTGTTGCAGACGGTATTCCGCTTTCTCGATTTCGGCGACGAACTGCGCTTCGCGCCGCGCAGCGACGGCGACATCGTGCTGGCAACGCCCTTGTCCGGCGTGCCGCCCGAATCCGACCTGACCGTGCGGGCAGCCCATGCGCTGCGGGTACGGGCCGGAGTGAGCGCTGGCGTCACCCTCTCGCTGACCAAGCGGCTACCGATGGGTGGCGGCTTGGGCGGCGGCAGTTCCGATGCCGCCACCACCCTGATCGCCCTGAACCGTCTCTGGAGCTGCGGCTTGAGCGTCGGCGAACTGCAAACGCTCGGCCTCGCGCTGGGCGCAGATGTTCCCGTTTTCCTGCATGGCCGCGCCTGCTTCGCCGAAGGCATCGGCGAACGCTTCACCGATGTCACGCTGCCGCCGGCCTGGTATTTAGTCACGATCCCCGATGTGTCCGTACCGACCGCCGAAATTTTCCGCGCCCCCAATCTGCGCCGCGACACGCCAGCCATCGCGCCCGCCGCATGGCGTTACGGTCAGGGCGGCAATGATCTGGAACCTGTCGCCTGCGCTCTGTACCCCGAAATTCGCCGTCATCTGGACTGGCTACGCGCCCGTGTCCCCGCCCGTATGAGCGGCTCCGGCGCCTGCTGCTTCGCCGAGTTCGCCACAGAAGCGCAAGCCCAAGCGACCCTGGCTGTCCTCCCGCCCTCAATCCGCGGCTTCGTCGCCCGCGGACTGGATGTCCATCCGCTGTAACCTGAACCCTGTACCCTGACCCCTGAACCCCGAACCCTGAATTGACATTAGGCCGTAAAAACAGGAAAATGCGCGTCCTTTCGGCGGTCCCTGATGCTTGGGTCATCGGAAAATTGGGGCTTCGCCAAGTTGGTTAAGGCACCGGATTTTGATTCCGGCATTCCCAGGTTCGAATCCTGGAGCCCCAGCCAGATTCTTCGGGCAGACACGGCGGTCTGCCTGTCTCTTTTGCGGATGCGGCCATGGCTTACGACAGCATGATGATATTCACCGGCAACGCCAACCCCAAGTTGGCGGCCGAGGTTGTCAAACGTCTGAACATTTCGTTGGGCCGCGCTACGGTCGGCCGTTTTTCCGACGGCGAGATCAGCGTGGAACTGCTTGAGAACGTGCGCGGCAAGGATGTTTTCATCCTGCAACCGACCTGTTCGCCAGCTAACGATAACCTGATGGAAGTCGTGATTCTCGCCGATGCCCTCAAGCGCGCTTCGGCGGGCCGCATCACTGCCGCGATTCCTTATTTCGGCTATGCGCGCCAGGATCGCCGCCCGCGCTCGGCGCGCGTGCCGATTGTCGCCAAGGTCATTGCCAACATGCTGCAAGTGGCCGGTGTTCAGCGTGTGCTGACGGTTGACCTTCATGCCGACCAGATTCAGGGTTTCTTCGATATTCCGGTCGACAACATTTACTCGACCCCGATCCTGCTCGGCGACATTTGGCGTCAGCGCCACGACGAGCTGATGGTGGTCTCGCCCGACGTCGGCGGCGTGCTGCGTGCCCGCGCTGCCGCCAAGCTGCTCGAAACCGATCTGGCCATCATCGACAAGCGCCGCCCGCGTGCCAATGTGTCCGAGGTCATGCACATCATTGGCGATGTCAAGGGCCGCAGTTGCGTCATCATGGACGATATCGTCGATACTGCCGGTACCCTGTGCAAAGCCGCGCAGGCGCTCAAAAAAAACGGGGCCAGCCGGGTCGTCGCTTACTGTACCCATCCGGTGCTGTCCGGCAGCGCCGTTGCCCGCATCGAAGAATCGGAGCTCGACGAGGTGGTGGTGACTGACACCATTCCCTTGCGCGATGACGCTGCCAACAGCAAGCGCATCCGTGTTGTTTCAATCGTCGGGCTGCTGGCCGAAACCATGTTGCGCATCAGCAACGAAGAGTCGGTTTCTTCGTTGTTCGTCGAATAGTTTTCTCAACCCACTGTCTGGTCGCGGACAGTTTTATCTGGAGTAATACCATGTCAATCGAAGTTACAGCCACCAAGCGCGAAGTACAGGGCACGGGTGCGAGCCGCCGCCTGCGTCGCGCCGG
>JAISPO010000195.1 GCA_031274855.1 Zoogloeaceae bacterium
CCGGCGGCAACGGCGGCTGTGCTGACATCCATGCCGATAGGCAATAGCAGGCAAAGCGATTTTTCGCCAGCGCACGCGCCGGTATCGAGCGGCGCGCCCGCGCTGCGCAGCAGTTCGGCAACGGCAGGAAAGGCTTCGGCTTCAGCGGGGGCAAGCCACACCGGCAAATCGTTTCGCGGCGGCACGGGGCAGGGCGGCAGGTCTTGCTTCTGACCGTTGCTGTAGGAATAAAACCCGCGCTGGGTCTTGCGGCCCAGCAGTCCGGCAGCCAGACGCTGGCGGACAATCGGCGATGGGCGGAAGCGCGGCTCTTGATAATACTGATCGTAGATGGATTCCATGACCGGCTGCGATACGTCCAGTCCGGTCAAGTCGAGCAGTTCAAACGGCCCCATGCGGAAACCGGCGCCGAGCCGGAGGACGCGGTCGATATCGGGATACGGGGCAATCGTTTCGCCGAGCAGGCGCAGGGATTCCGTCAGGTAGCCGCGACCGGCGTGATTGACGATGAACCCCGGCGTGTCGCTGGCGCGTACCGGCGTATGCCCCATCCGGCGGGTCAGCGCAATCAGGGTTTCGGCAATGCCGTTATCGGTGAGCGGGCCGGTGATGACTTCGACAATCTTCATCAGCGGTACCGGACTGAAGAAGTGGAAACCGGCAACCCGGCCCGGATGCTGGCAAGTGGCCGCGATGGCAGTGACTGAGAGAGAGGAAGTATTGGTGGCCAGAATGCACTTGGCGTCGACCACGGCTTCCAGTTGCTGAAACAGTTCCCGCTTGATTTCCAGCTTTTCCACAATAGCTTCGACGACAACCGGACAGGCCGACAGATCGGTCAGCGAGTCGGCTACGGTCAAACGGGCGGCGGCGGCAGCCACTGCGCCGACCGTCAGTTTGCCTTTGGCGGACAGCGTTTCCAGCACGGCGATGATGGCGTCTTTGGCTTCCCGCGCTCCGCCCGCGCGGCTGTCGTACAGGATGACGGAAATGCCGTTCTGGGCGGCGATTTGGGCAATGCCCCGTCCCATCAAGCCTGCGCCGGCAATGCCGAGCAGGGTCGGCGCATGGATATGGTTATTCATGGGTCAGCGTCCCGTGTAGTTGGGTTTGCGTTTTTCCAGAAAGGCCGCCATGCCTTCTTTCTGATCCTGGCTGGAGAACAACAGGTGAAAGGCTTTGCGTTCCAGCATCAGGGCCGCATCCAGCGAAGCATCCTGTCCGGCATGAAGGACTTCCTTGATTTGCGCGGCGGCCAGCGGCGGCATGGCGGCAATCGTGCGCGCCAGTTCCAGCGCCCGCTCCTGAACCTTGTCATCATCGACCACTTCGCTGGCGAGGCCCATAGCGAACGCTTCTTCACCGCTGATCGGTAGACCCGTCAGCAACATTTTCATTGCCGGAAATTTGCCGATGGCGCGCGTCAGGCGTTGCGTGCCGCCTGCCCCCGGCATGATGCCGACCTTGATTTCGGGCTGGCCGAAAGAGGCGCTACGCCCCGCGACAATAATGTCGGCGTGCATGGCAAGCTCGCAGCCGCCCCCCAGCGCATACCCATTGACAGCAGCGATGATCGGCTTGGGACAATCGGAAATGGCTTGCCAGAGGCGATGAACCTGACGCAAGTGCATGTCGATTGAGGAATATTCGGAAATTTCGCGCAGGTCGGCGCCTGCGGCGAACACTTTGTCGCCTCCGGTCAGGACGATGCAGCGGATGCTTTGATCGCGGCCAAGCGTGTCGAATTGCTTGGCGAGCTGAGTCCGCACGCTCTGGTTCAGGGCGTTCCTGACTTCTGGACGATGCAGTTTGACGACTGCGACTCCATTATCGTCGGGATAGGCAAATACATCATTCGTGTTGGTTTGCATAGCGAAACACGCTTTCATAAAAGATGTTTTCCGGTGCGCAGGCTAAACGAAGATTGTGGGCTTGTAAAGTCGCGTTACTTCAGGGAGTTATGATTTTCAAAATTAAGCGGTATAAATTTTCTAATGTAAACAATGAACTAAAATAACACTTGGCATTCTAATAAAAACCGTTTATGTTTCGCTATGCGAGACAGAATCTCGAAAATGTTGACATGGCGAATGCGGCTATGACAGCATTCGTTTCGCGAAGTTCCACGAGAAAAGTTGACTCAATCGACAACCCATAGCGAGAAGGCAACCATGACCAGCAACCATGAAAGCAATGACATCGAGCGTTTCGACGACGATCTTCCGGGAAAAGACCGGCAGTTTGTTACGGCGCTGGCGCGCGGGCTGGAACTGCTGCGCTGCTTTAGTCCGGGCGAGCGCCACCTCGGCGTTACCGAACTGGCGCGGCGCACGGGGATTCCCAAGCCCAGTGTTTCCCGCCTTGCCGGAACGCTGACCAAACTCGGCTATCTCGATTTTTCGGTGCCGCTCGGCAAGTACAGTCTTGGCTCCGGCGTGCTGTCTCTCGGTTACGCGATGCTGTCCAGCATCGACGTTCGTCTGCGCCAGATCATCAAGCCCTACATGCAGGAGCTGGCAGAGTATTCCAGAGGGTCGGTATCCATCGGCATCCGCGACCGGCTCAGCATGGTCTATGTCGAAACCATACGCGGCTCAGCGCCGATTGCCCTGCAACGCGGCATCGGCGCGCGTCTGGCGCTGGCGACAAGTTCCATGGGACGCGCCTATCTTGCCGCCCTGCCGGAAGCGGAACGCAACCTTCTAATGGATCAAATCCGGCAGCGCGATGAGCAGGCCTGGCCTCAAATCAAGGCCGGTATCGAGCAGGGATTCCGCGATTACGCCGATCGCGGCTTCTGCTTCTCGTTCGGCGAGTGGGATCCCGAGATCGTTGGCGTCGGCGTGCCTTTCCGGGATTCTGACGGTTCGCTGATGGCGTTCAACTGCGGCGGCCCGGCTTTCATTCTTTCGCGTGAAAAGCTCGAAAACGACATCGGGCCCAAGCTGGTCAGCCTTGTAAAACTCGTCAGCAACGTCATCAGCCGTCATTGATATTTTTGGAGAAACAATGATCCGCGATCAGGAAACCCTCAGCCTGCTTCTCGATACCCTGTCCCGCTTCGTACAGGAGCGGCTGGTACCGGCCGAAAACATCGTGGCCGAAACCGATGAAATTCCCGCTGACATCGTGGCCGAAATGCGCGAGCTTGGCCTTTTCGGCCTGTGCATTCCTGAAGAGTTTGGCGGTCTCGGACTGACCATGGAGGAGGAGGTCCTGGCCGCGTTCGAGATCGCCAAAACCTCACCGGCCTTCCGGTCGCTGATCGGCACCAACAACGGCATCGGCTCGCAAGGGCTGATTGTCGACGGGACGGAGGCGCAGAAAAATTATTACCTGCCGAAGCTGGCTTCCGGCGAGTTGATTGCCTCTTTCGCGCTCACCGAGCCGGGGTCGGGTTCCGATGCCGCGTCGCTGCGCACCTCCGCTGTGCGCGATGGCGACGATTACGTTCTGAACGGCACCAAGCGATTCATCACCAACGCGCCCGAGGCCGGTGTTTATACCGTGATGGCCCGCACCAATCCCGAGATCAAGGGCGCGGGCGGCATTTCCGCGTTCATTGTCGAGAAGGGAACCGCCGGTTTGTCTCTGGGCAAGCGCGATCACAAAATGGGCCAGAAGGGCGCTCACACCTGCGATGTGATTTTCGACAACTGCCGCGTACCGGCGGCCAACATCATCGGCGGCAAGGAAGGCGTCGGATTCAAGACGGCCATGAAGGTGCTGGATAAAGGCCGTCTGCACATTTCCGCCATTTGTGTCGGCGCTGCCGAGCGCATGTTGGCGGACGCCCTGCGTTATGCCTGCGAGCGGCAACAGTTCGGCAAGCCGATTGCCGAGTTCCAGTTGATACAGGCCATGCTGGCCGACAGCAAGGCCGAAATTTATGCGGCGCGTTCAATGATCCTTGATGCGGCCCGCCGCCGCGACAACAGGGAGGATATTTCGACCGAAGCCTCCTGCTGCAAGCTGTTTGCTTCCGAAATGTGCGGCCGCGTCGCCGACCGCGCCGTGCAGATTCACGGCGGCGCCGGTTACGTTTCCGATTACGCCATTGAGCGTTTTTACCGTGATGTCCGGCTGTTCCGTATTTATGAAGGCACGACTCAGATTCAGCAAATCGTCATTGCGCGCAACATGATTCGGAACCTTCAAGTTTAAGCAGTATCAATAACACTGAGAGGGGAATGATCCCCCTGTTTCCCACCCCAAGGAGATCGTCATGAGTTCTGCCGCAAGCGGAGGAGTCGTTACCCCCAAAAACGACAAGCTGTGGATCATTGTTTTTATTTTTGCCTTTCTCGGACTGATGGTCGATGGCGCAGACCTGATGTTCCTTTCCTACAGCCTGACCAGTCTGAAAAGGGAATTCGGCCTGACCAGCGTTGAAGCGGGCATGTTGGGCAGCATTACGCTGGCCGGCATGGCGGTCGGCGGCATTTTCGGCGGCTGGATGGCCGACCGCTTTGGCCGTGTGCGCACGGTGGTGTGGACCATTTTCGTTTTTTCAATCGGCACCGCGGCGCTGGGCATGACGAACAACTTCTGGGAGTTCGCCACCTTCCGCTTCATCGCGGCGCTCGGTCTCGGCGCGGAGTATGTGGTCTGCAACACCCTGATGGCGGAATATGTCCCCACCGAAAAACGGACGACTGTGCTGGGGACGCTACAGGCAGGCTGGTCGGTCGGCTATGTGCTCGCCACCCTGCTGGCTGGCTGGATTTTGCCGATTTACGGTTGGCGCTGGCTGTTCTACATCGCCATTATTCCGGTGGGGATGGCGGTGCTGATGCAGCGCATCGTTCCCGAACCCGCGGCCTGGGTCGCCGCGCGCGCCAAGGCCGCTGCCAACAAGGCCGCTGGTGTTGTTACCACCGTGAAGAAGGAAAGCGCCTACAAGCTCATCTTCGGCAATCCGGGCCATCGGCGCATGTTCGCTTTGTGGATGCTGACTGCCGGTTTCCTTCAGTTCGGCTACTACGGCGTCAATAACTGGATGCCGTCGTATCTGGAAAAAGAACTGCACATGGACTTCAAGTCGATGGCCGGTTACATGGTGGGAACTTATGTCGCCATGATTCTCGGCAAGATCATCGCCGGCTGGCTGGCCGACACCTTTGGCCGCCGCGTGATTTTCGCGCTGGGCGCAATCGGCACGGCTGCCTTCCTGCCGATCATCGTCATCTACAACACGCCGGAAAACATCGTCTATCTGCTGGTCATTTTCGGTTTCCTGTATGGCGTGCCTTATGGCGTCAATGCCACTTACATGACGGAAAGTTTCGAAACCAAAATCCGCGGATCGGCTGTCGGCGGGGCTTATAACGTCGGCCGCATCGGCGCGGCCATCGCGCCTGCCGCAATCGGCTATCTGGCCACGGAAGGCTCAATTGGCATTGGCTTCCTCGTCATGGCCGGCGCCTACTTCTTCTGCGGTCTTGTTCCGGCCTTGTTCATCAGGGAAAAACTGTACGACCCGCTCAAGTGATGCCTAAGTGTAGTGTTTCAATAGGTTGTTCACCCGAGGAAATCTGGGAAACTGGAGTTTCGACACTTCAAACTCCCAGAGGAACTTCCCCGGATGAACAGCCATAAGAATGCCAGATTAACCTATGAAGGACGTAAATTGCTGATCCAGCTTCCAGACTCGGCGGGAACAACCTATTGCAACTTAACAAATGGTGTAGAATTCGAAAACTCGTTTAACTGAACTGACAGGTGGCGATCTGTGGATTTGGTGTTTATGGATTTTCGGCAGGTACTTTCCCGGTTAGCAAAAAATAATAGCTTCGCGAGTGAGGGTGGGCATACTTCTTGCACACGCACACGCACACGCACACGCACGCACACGCACACACGCACACATACACACATACTAAATCCACAAGCGCGGAACGCGCTTGTCCATATAAAGCAGCCTTGCCTCCGTATGTAGGCAAGGCTGCTTTGCTTTTGGCTCTCGGAGTTCGGGTGATGATAGAAGAAGCGGCGAAGGCTGGGGCGCAAGCCAAAGAAGATCAATGGTTG
>JAISPO010000027.1 GCA_031274855.1 Zoogloeaceae bacterium
CTGTGGACATTGATATTTTTTCTCTCGAAGCGAAGGTTGAGCGCGTTGCCGGATTTTGTGAGGCACTACGCGCGGAAAATCACGCCTTGCGCCAGCGCCTATCCGAGCTTGAGCGCGACAAGGAATCACTGGCGTCGCGCATGACGACTGCACGCGCGCGGCTCGAAAACCTCATGGACAAGTTGCCTGCCGAATGAGCGCCCATACCGTCGACATCACGCTGCATGGCAAAGAATTCCGCATCGCTTGCGCGCCGGAAGAGAAAGACGATCTGCTCGCGGTGGCGGCTTTTCTCGACTGGAAAATGGAAGAAATCGCCAAGCAGACCAAAAGCTCCGGCGAGAAGCTGGCGGTGATGACGGCGCTCAATCTGGCGCATGAACTGATCAATGTCAAAGAGCCGGCAAACACGATTGACGCGAGCGAAGCGCGGCGTAAAATTGATGCCATGGAGGCGCGTCTGGATGCTGTGCTTGCGTTGCAGGAAGAGCTTTTCTAGACCGCCCAAAAAGTTTCCCTGCGGTGCTCGTCAAGGTCGTAATTCCTTTGAACCAATGTCGATACGACATGGTTGCCGACCTCAAATGCCGCTGTTGTGAGCAGCCCCCGTTGGCTGCGCCTGATGCGGCTGGAACGCGACCCCCCTGAACCCAGGTTCAGGACACTCGGCCTAACGGCACATGCGGGGAACCGTAATCAGAGCACGGCGCGTTCCGTGCTCTCTTTTTTTGCGAAGGAACTTATCGTGGAGAAGCTGCCCGGATGAGCGTCAATGAGTGGCTCCTCGGGTACCTCGCGCTCGGCGCAGTGACAGGCTTTTTTGCCGGTCTGCTTGGCGTCGGCGGCGGCGTCATCATGGTGCCGGTGCTGGCGCTGATGTTCTCGGCGCAGGATTTCCCGCAGCAGCATTTAATGCATCTCGCGCTCGGCACCTCAATGGCGGCCATCGCGTTCACTTCACTCTCCAGCTTGCGCGCCCATCACCAGCATGGCGCGGTGGTTTGGTCCATCGTGCGCGACATCGCGCCCGGCATTGTGATCGGTACCCTGCTGGGCGCGCAGGCCGTCGGCTTGATACCGACGCGGCCGCTGGCGATTTTCTTCACCTGTTTCATCGCTTATGTGGCGACGCAGATGATTCTCAACGTCAAGCCGAAACCGGCACGGCAGTTGCCCGGCCGCGCCGGTATGTTCGGCGCCGGCGCTTTCATCGGCGGCATTTCGGCGCTGGTGGCAATCGGTGGCGGCTCGCTGTCCGTACCTTTCATGACCTGGTGCAATGTCAAAGTGCATCAGGCCATCGGCACTTCAGCGGCAATTGGTTTTCCGATTGCGCTGACAGGCACCATCGGCTATCTCATCGTTGGCCACGGCGCGACGAATCTGCCGGAAGGCGCCTATGGCTTCATCTATCTACCGGCGCTGGCGGCGACAGTCATTGTTTCGATGCTGGTCGCGCCGCTGGGCGCAAAACTCGCGCATCGCCTGCCGGTACCGGCGATGAAAAAAATCTTCGCCTGTGTGCTGCTCGTCCTGCTCGTCAAAATGTTGCACGGTCTGTTCTTCTGATGGCGCGCCCGGACTGGTTTGATGCGCTGTGGAACCGGCGGATGCTTATTTGCATCTTCACCGGTTTTTCTTCCGGCCTGCCGCTCTATTTGCTGCTCAACCTGATTCCGGCTTGGCTGCGCAGCGAAGGTATCGGTCTGGCCGCCATCAGTATGCTGGCCCTCATGCAACTGCCCTACACATGGAAGTTCCTCTGGGCGCCGTTTCTCGACCGCTACGCCCTGCCTTGGCTGGGCCGGCGGCGTAGCTGGATGGCGCTTACGCAACTGGCATTACTGGGCGGGATTGTTTACTTCGGCCAGATCGCGCCGCAGGGATTGATAGCGCCTAACCTCGAAACACTCGACTGGCCTGCCATTGCCGCGTTCGTCACCCATCCGGTCACGCTGGTCTGCCTGTTCGTCGCCCTGGCCTCGGCGACTCAGGACATCGCGCTCGATGCCTACCGGCGCGAACTGTTGCCGGATCGCGAGCTTGGCCTCGGCAATTCGGTGCATGTGAATGCTTACCGTATCGCCGGTCTCGTCCCCGGCTCGCTCTCGCTGATTTTGGCCGATCATCTGAGCTGGAACGAGGTGTTTGCCATTACCTCGTTATTCATGCTGCCGGGATTCATCATGACGCTGCTGGTATCGGAAAAAGCCGGTAGCGGCGGCACGCCCCGGACGTTGCGCGAAGCCATTGTCGAGCCTTTCCGTGAATTTCTTGCTCGCGCCGGTTGGCGCGAAGCCTTGCTGGTGCTGACTTTCATCTTTTTTTACAAGCTCGGCGATTCGCTGTGCACGGCACTGGCCACTCCGTTTTATCTCGACATGGGCTTCAGCAAATCGGAGATTGGTCTGGTGGCCAAACACGCGGGGCTGTGGCCGGCGGTGATCGGCGGCCTGCTGGGCGGCCTCTGGATGGTTAAGCTCGGTATCAATCGGGCGCTGTGGCTGTTCGGCGCTGTGCAACTGGCGTCGATTTTCGGTTTTGCCTGGCTGGCATGGCTGGGGCCGAACGCAGCGGTGGATGTGGCGCAACTCGCGCAACTTGCGCTGGTGATCGGCTTTGAGGCGCTCGGTGTCGGTTTGGGCACGGCCGCCTTCGTCGCCTTTATCGCCCGCGCCACCAATCCGCTCTATACCGCTACGCAATTTGCCTTGTTCACCAGTCTGGCGGCATTGCCGCGCAGCCTTATCAATGCCGGGGCCGGTTACCTCGTCGAGCAACTCGGCTGGTCATCTTTCTTCCTGCTGTGCGTCCTGCTCGCCATACCCGGTATGCTCCTGCTGTTCCGCGTAGCGCCTTGGCGCGGCGCGAACGCTTGAATTGGCCCGTTCAGCTTTGACTAATCACTTAATATCGGAATGCGCTTATTGTTATAGTGAACGCATTGGACGACGTATCGGTGATGATGGACATGAGTACGGAGAGAGAAGAGCCGCAGGAATTCCTTGAACCGGAATTCGGATGTTTCGAGGAGGAGGTTCTGAATGCCGAATGGCAGCGGCCGGAATTACAACTGGGTCAGCAACCTGTCATGCCGCATCATGACCGCTTTCCCACAGAAGGCGAGATTGAAACATTCCTGAAAATGGTCTATCTGAATCAGGAATGACCGCTGCGGTTAAAGGGTGTGCGTGCGGTCGCCTCGTGTGAAGCCGGGCAGGGGTTCTTCGATGCCGCGCCCCAAAACAATCACTTTGAAAAGCTCACCCATTTCGTTGGGCGAGATCAGCATTTGAACCGCGCCGCCAGCGCGCAGTCCGGCAACGTCGCCGGTTTCGCGCCGCGCTGCCAGTAAATCGCCCAAGCCGAGATTGATGAGGAAGCTGCCCTGATTCGTGTAGCCCAGCACGTCGAGTCCGGCGGCGTGTCCTGCCTCGGCAACGGCAGTGAAATCGACATGGGCCGTGATATCCGAAAGACCCGGCCAGGCGAATAAATCATCGTGAGCGCGATGGCGATAGTGGCAGCGCAGCGTGCCGCCATCGCGGCTTGGGTGATAGTACTCATGGCGCGGCAGTCCGTAATCAATCAGCAGCAGCGCGCCATGTGCCAAACGCCGTCCCCACTCGGCGATCCACGCCGAGGCATTCAATCCGATCTCGCTGACAAACGGCGCGGCAACCGGCAAAGCCGCGGCGGCGTCGGCAAGCCAGGGCGGCGCGGGTCGCTCTGCCCAGCCGAATCTTTGCTCAGTCATTTGTACGCCGCGTTCCATGAGACCTTCGGCGCGCCATGCCAGCGCGTGCACGGGCATCGCGTCCAGCAGTTCGTTGGCGAGCACACAGCCCGAAAATGTCTCAGGCAAGCAATCAAGCCAGACAACGCGATCAAGCAACTGCGGCGCGGCGGCGGCGATGGTCTCGCGCTGGCGGGCGCGCAGTTCTCCCGACAGTTCGAGAATCAGATAACGTTCCGGCAAGCCCTCGCCTGCCAGCGCCGTCAGCAGATCGGCGGCCAGTTTGCCGCTGCCCGCGCCGACTTCGAGAATGACCGGCGCGCTGGCGCGCAGGATTTGGGCAAGCTGCACCGCGAGCGTCTGCCCGAACAGCGGAGTTAACTCGGGCGCGGTGACGAAATCCCCGCCCGCGTCGCTGGCGCCGAATTTAATCGCCCCGCCGCCGTAATAACCCAGATTCGGGCAATGCAGCGCCAACTCCATGTAACGCGCAAAGGACAGCCAGCCGCCGCCACCGGCGATTTCGGCGGCGATGCGGCGCGACAATTCGCGGCTTGCGTCCTTGGCCGCTTCGGAAGGTTCAGGGAGCGTGATTACCATCAAGACCGGAATTATGCCAAACTGCAACGCGACGCAAATCATGAGTATTCGCGCGTGAGAATTTGTGTTTTTCATCATGGTGGCGTATGTTTCTTATAGAGAGCAAGGTTGCAAAGCATCCGCAGACAACCAGTGGAATTTTCGGCCCTTGGCCCATCCAGCGCATGAAAAAGGTAGCTCTATGAGAAAAGAAATGACGCTCTTGCTTGCGGTGCTTTCCTTATGCCTTGCACCCTTTCCGGCACAGGCGGCGAGCAGTGGCTTGATCATCGACATGAGCGATGCCGCTCCTCCGCCGTCGGGCGCAGGCTGGACATACGCCGCTGGCGTCTACACCATCAGTAATGGCGTTAATGTGACCGTCAGGGGCGATAATCAATCACCCGCCCCGAGCCAGCGCCGTCTCGCGGTAGCGGGGAGTGCGACGGTCACCCTGACGCTCGACAATGTTTCCATCACCGACCTTGGCAGCGGCCAAACCCCGCTTCTCTTGGGGATAGGCGCGAATGTGACACTGATTCTGGTGGAGGGGACAACCAACACCTTTACGTCGGGCTTTAACGCTGCCGGTATACGGACCACCGGCACGACGCTGACGATTAACGGCACAGGCAGCCTTCAGGCCGCTGGTACCGGCGGCGCGGGCATCGGCGGTAGCCGAGGCGAGGCGGGTGGCACACTCACGATCAACAGCGGCACGATCAAGGCCAACGGCGGCGCAGGCGGCGCAGGCATCGGCGGCGGCTTCTTCGGCGCAGGCGGCGCGGTCACCATCAGCGGCGGCACGAT
>JAISPO010000120.1 GCA_031274855.1 Zoogloeaceae bacterium
GTGGCGCTGTCGAGCCTGTGGCGGGGCGCGAAATCGCTTTCGCGGGTGAGCGGGGCGTGGCGGTTCCAGGGGCAGCAAAGTTGGCAGTCGTCGCAGCCGTAGATGCGGTTGCCGATGGCAGGCCGGAATGCTTCGGGGATGCTGCCTTTGAGTTCTATGGTCAGGTAGGAAACGCAGCGCCGCGCGTCGACTTGGTAAGGGGCGACGATGGCGCGGGTCGGGCAGGCGTCGATGCAGGCGCGGCAGGTGCCGCAGTGATCGCTAACCGGTGGGTCGGGCGGCAGCGGCAGATCGGTGAAAATTTCGCCAAGAAAGAACCATGAACCGGCCTCGCGGCCAAGCAGCAGGCTGTGTTTGCCGCGCCAGCCGAGACCGGCGCTGGCGGCCAGTTGCGCCTCCATGACCGGCGCGGAGTCGACAAAAACGCGATGATCGCCGATACCGGTTTCCGCCGTGATCCGCTCGGCCAGTTTTTGCAGGCGTTGCCGCAGCAGCTTGTGGTAATCGCGGCCCAGCGCGTAGCGGGAAATGTAGGCCCGCTGCGGATCGGCCAGAATGGTTTGCGCGTCTGCCGCGTCTGGCCGGTAGTTCATGCGGGCGACGATGACGGCGCGGGTGCCGCGCCGCAATTCCTGCGGGCGGGCGCGCTTCATGCCGTGGGCGGCCATATAATCCATCTCGCCCTGACAACCGGCGGCAAGCCAGTCAGACAAGGCTTTTTCGGCCTGCGGTAGATTCGGGGCGGCGACGCGCACAGCATCGAAGCCGAGTTCGCGGCCCCATGTCTTGATTCGCGCCGCCAGCGCCTGTAAGGTTTGCTCATCCATGCACGACATTATGAACATCAATCTTCCAAATGAAAGCGCGACCCTTGCATTGGGCGCGGCCTTGGCCTCTTGCGCGCGGGCGGGGCTGGTCGTTTGGCTCGATGGCGACTTGGGCGCGGGCAAGACGACACTGGCGCGAGGGCTGCTGCGGGCGCTCGGCGACACCGGCCCCGTCAAGAGCCCGACCTATACCTTGGTTGAAATTCATGTAGTTTCTGGATTAAACTTGTACCACTTTGATTTTTATAGGTTCACTCAGGCGGAAGAATACCTTGATGCGGGCTTGGACGAATACTTTAACGGTAGCGGCATTTGTCTGGTCGAATGGCCCGACCGCGCCGCGCCTTATTTGCCCGCAGCCGATTTGCGACTCCGGCTTGAGGTTGCCGGCGCCGGACGCCGGGCGACGCTGTCAGTCGGCAGCGAACAGGGTCGGCAATGTCTGACGCATTTGACGAATTCCGCCCCTCTCGCCGCGCTGTCCTCGGCTACGCTGCCGCCGTCCTGACGCTTTCCGTTACGCCGCTGCGCAACGCGCTGGCGGCGGCGCTGCCGACGGTACTGGCTGTGCGCGTTTGGCCGGCGCTCGACTACACGCGCATCACCATCGAATGCGATCAGCCGATCCGCTTCACGCACAGCATGGTGCGCGAGCCGAACCGCCTGGTGCTCGATATCGAGGATGTCGAATTCAACTCGGTGCTGAGCAGCCTGCCCGAGAAGATTGCCGAGGCCGATCCCTACATCAAGCTGATTCGCGCAGGCCGCAACCGGCCCGGCGTCGTGCGCATCGTTGTCGAACTCAAGGCCGACGTGAAGCCGCAAGTTTTTACCCTGCAACCGGTCGGCAAATACGGCTACCGGCTGGTGACCGATCTTTATCCGGTCGAGGAAGTTGACCCGCTGGCGGCGCTGCTCAAGGAGGAGGAGAAGAAAGCAGCAACGCGTCCCGATCCGTCCAAGCCCAATCCGCCGCAGACTAAGCCGCAGATTTCGCGGCTTGTCACCATTGTTCTCGATCCCGGCCACGGCGGCGAAGACCCGGGCGCAATCGGGCGGCGCGGCAGTTACGAAAAAAACGTGACGCTTTCCATCGCGCGGCGGCTCAAGGCGAAAATCGACGCCGAGCCGAACATGCGTTCCATGCTGACGCGCGACGGCGACTTTTTCATTCCGCTGCAAGAGCGGGTGTACAAGGCGCGGCGGGTACAGGCCGACCTGTTCGTCTCCGTCCATGCCGATGCCTTCATGAAGCCGACTGCGCGGGGTTCCAGCGTGTTCATTCTGTCGGAAACCGGCGCTTCCTCATCGGCTGCCCGCTGGCTGGCGCAGCGGGAAAATGCCGCTGACATGATCGGCGGCGTGAACCTCAAGGTTAAAGATCAGCACCTGGCGCGCACGCTGCTCGACCTCTCGCAGACAGCCACCATCAACGACAGCCTCAAGCTCGGTAAAGACGTGCTGGGCGAGCTTGGGCGCATTAACACGCTGCACAAGGGGCAGGTCGAGCAGGCTGGTTTTGCCGTGCTGAAAGCGCCGGATATTCCTTCCATCCTCGTCGAGACCGCCTTCATTTCCAATCCTGAGGAAGAACAGCGGCTCACCGACGAGCGTTATCAGGAGCAGATGGCTGATGCCATCCTGCGCGGCATCCGGCAGTATTTCATCAAGAATCCGCCGCAGCCGAAATCCAGATTGGCTCTGCTCGGTTGATATAATCTGCCTCTTTTCCTCAGGCAGCGCAGTTCATGCAGGTTTCCCGTACCGTTCCCGATCAGGCGGCGTCACCCACCGTGCTGGCCATCGGCAATTTCGATGGTCTGCATCTGGGCCATTGCGCCTTGCTCAAGCGCCTGACCGCCAAGGCGCGGCAACTGGGCCTGCCTGCGTCGGTGATGACTTTCGAGCCGCATCCGCGCGAACTGTTCGCGCCCGATCAAGCGCCGGCCCGCCTGACCAGTCTGCGCGAAAAACTGGATTTGCTGGCAGACAAGGGCGTGGATCGCGCCTATGTGCTGCATTTCAGCCGCAAGCTCGCCGCGCTGACGGCGGAGGAGTTCATCGAGAAAGCGCTGGTGCGCGGCCTTGCCGTCAAGCATTTGATCGTCGGCGATGACTTCCGTTTCGGGCGTGGCCGCATCGGTGATTTCGGCATGTTGCGCAAAGCCGGAAGCGAGCATGATTTCGGCGTCGAAGCCATGCCCACCATCGACATCGCCGGTGAGCGGGTGTCGAGTTCCGCCGTGCGGGAGACGCTGGCCGCAGGCGATCTCGAACATGCGGCGCGTTTGCTTGGGCGTCCCTACTGCATTTCCGGCCGCGTCGTGCATGGCAGCAAAATCGGCACGCGCATCGGCTATCCGACCGCCAACATCCAGTTGAAGCGCAAGCGCGTTCCGCTGACCGGCGTTTTTACGGTGACGGTCAGCGGTCTCGGCCCGCAGCGCCTGCGCGGCGCGGCCAGCCTCGGCGTGCGGCCCACGCTGGGCGCGAGGCTGCAACCGGTGCTGGAGGTTCATCTGCTCGACTTCAACCGCCGCATTTATGGCGAGCACGTCACCGTGCACTTCCTGCACAAGCTGCGCGACGAGGAAAAATTCGCCTCGCTCGACATGCTCTCGGCGCAGATTGCGCGCGATGTGGCGGCAACCCGCGATTACTTTTCAGGCGAACAACATGGCTGATTACAAGTCCACCCTCAACATGCCCGATACCCCCTTCCCGATGCGCGGCGACCTCGCCAAGCGCGAGCCGGGCTGGGTTAAACAGTGGCAGGAAAAACAGCTCTACCAGCAGATTCGCGCCGCCGCGCAGGGGCGGCCCCGCTTCGTGCTGCATGACGGCCCGCCTTACGCGAATGGCGACATCCATCTCGGTCATGCGGTCAACAAAATCCTCAAGGACATCATCGTCCGTTCGCGCACGCTGGCCGGTTTCGACGCGCCCTATGTGCCGGGTTGGGATTGCCACGGCCTGCCCATCGAACATCAGATCGAGAAGAAGCACGGCAAGCATCTCGAAGGCAACAAGGTGCGCCAGTTGTGCCGCGCCTTTGCCGCCGCGCAGGTGGAAATCCAGAAGCAGGGCTTCATCCGCTTGGGCGTGCTCGGCGATTGGGATAACCCCTATCTGACGATGAACTTCAAGACCGAGGCGGACGAAATTCGCGCCCTCGGCAAAATGCTCGAAAAGGGCCATGTCTATCGCGGCCTCAAGCCGGTCAACTGGTGTCTCGATTGCGGCTCGGCGCTGGCCGAGGCCGAGGTCGAATACGAAGACAAAACTTCCGACGCGATTGACGTCGGTTTTCCGGTGGCCGACGCTGACAAGCTGCGCGAAATTTTCGGCATCGGCATCAAGCATCCGGCCTATGCGCCGATCTGGACGACAACGCCCTGGACGCTACCGGCCAATCAGGCGGTATGCGCGCATCCCGACTTTGTTTACGACTTGATCGAAACCGAAAAGGGCCTGCTGATTCTGGCGCGTGATCTCGCCGAAGCGACGCTGGCGCGTTACAAGGTGCAGGGCAAGCCCATCGCCTCAACAACCGGCGCGAAGCTGGAAGGCTTACAGCTCCAACATCCCTTCCTTGCTCGGCAAGTGCCGGTGATTCTCGGCAGCCACGTCACGCTGGAAGCCGGTACGGGCCTCGTGCATACCGCGCCGGCGCATGGCGTCGACGACTACTATGTCGGCACGCGCTACCGTCTGCCCATCGACAATCCCGTCGGCAGCGACGGCAAGTTCATCGCCAACGCGCCGGTTTTTTCCGGCGTGAGCGTTTGGGACGCCAATCCCAAAGTCATTGAACTGCTCACGCAAAAGAATGTGCTGCTGGCGCATGAAAAAATCCGGCACAGCTACCCGCACTGCTGGCGGCACAAAACGCCGATCATTTTCCGCGCCACCACGCAATGGTTCGTCCGCATGGATGGCGACGGGCAAGTCAGCCTGCGCGACGCGGCATTGCAGGCCATCGGCAACACCGGGTTTTATCCAGAGTGGGGCAAGGCGCGTCTGCACGCGATGATCGCCAATCGCCCCGACTGGTGCATTTCGCGCCAGCGCAACTGGGGTGTGCCGATTCCGTTCTTTCTCGACAAGGAAACCGGCGAGCCGCACCCGCGCACGCCGGAACTGATCGAGCAGGTTGCCAGACGCGTCGAGCAGGGCGGCATCGAAGCGTGGTTCGCGCTTGATCCGAAAGAATTGCTCGGCGACGAGGCCAGCCGCTACATCAAGATGAGCGATACGCTCGATGTCTGGTTCGATTCCGGCACGACGCACTGGTCGGTGATGCGCGGCTCGCACAAGGACGAATGCGCCTATCCCGCCGATCTTTACCTCGAAGGCTCCGACCAGCATCGCGGCTGGTTCCATTCGAGCCTGCTTACCGGCTGCGCCATCGACGGCCGCGCGCCCTACAAAGCGCTGCTGACGCACGGCTTCACGGTCGACGCGCAGGGCCGCAAGATGAGCAAGTCACTCGGCAACGGCATTGAACCGCAGGAAGTCGGCAATCGTCTCGGCATTGAAATTTTGCGGCTCTGGCTGGCGGCCACCGACTACTCCGGCGAGCTGTCGATCTCCAATGAAATTCTCGCCCGCGTGGTCGAGACTTACCGGCGCTTGCGCAACACGCTCAAGTTCCTGCTCGCCAACACCGCCGATTTCGATCCGGCCAAAGACATGCTGCCCGCCGGACAATGGCTGGAAATCGACCGCTACGCGCTGGCGCTGACCCGCGCCTTGCAGACGCAATGCGAAGCCGATTACGAGCGTTACGAGTTCCACAAAATCGTGCAGGCCTTGCAGAATTTCTGCGCCGAGGATTTGGGCGCGTTCTATCTCGATATCCTCAAGGATCGCCTGTACACCTCGGCGAAAGATTCGCGCGCGCGCCGCGCCGCGCAAAGCGCGCTCTGGCATATCGTGCAAACGCTGGTGCGCCTGATGGCTCCGATTCTCGCTTTCACCGCCGAAGAAATCTGGGCGCTGGTGGGCAAGGGCGATACCGTGATGACCAGCACATGGCACGACCTGCCCGCGCAAAACGGCGAAGCCGATCTCATGCTGCGCTGGCGCAGTATTCGCGCCGCCCGCGCCGAAGTGGTGAAAGTGCTTGAGGACGTGCGCGTCGCAGGCAAGATCGGCTCCTCCTTGCAGGCCGAAGTCGAGATACGCGCCAGCGGCGCGAAGTACGAATTGCTGGCAAGTCTGGAAGATGATTTGCGCTTCGTCCTCATCTGCTCCAAAACTACGCTGGTCAAAGCCGCCGATGTCGCCGCCGAAGCGGTGATCGCCACGCCGAGCGCGCATAAGAAATGCGCCCGCTGCTGGCACTGGCGGGCCGATGTCGGCCAGCACGCCCGCGCCGCCGAGCATCCCGAACTCTGCGGCCGCTGCGTCGACAACCTGTTCGGCAGCGGCGAACGCCGTGAGTTCGCGTAGTTCCCGTTTCGCCGCTTGGCTGGCGCTGGCCGGTCTCGTCGTCGCGCTCGATCAGGCAAGCAAGGCCTGGGTGCTGGCCGTGTTCCAGGCAGGCGAAAGTCTGGCCGTCGCGCCGGTGTTCAACCTCACGCTGCTTTTTAACGCGGGCGCTTCGTTCAGTTTTCTGGCCGACGCCGGCGGTTGGCAACGCTGGTTTTTCATCGCGCTGGCGCTGGCGGTTTCGGCGTGGCTGATCCTCCTGCTACGCGCCCATGCCGCCGGCAAAGATCAACGCCTGCTCTCCTGCGCGCTGGCGCTGATTCTCGGCGGCGCAATCGGCAACGTCATCGACCGCATTCGTATCGGCGCCGTCACCGACTTTCTCGATTTCCATTGGGCAGGGCATCATTTTCCGGCGTTCAACATCGCCGATGCCTGCATTACCCTTGGCGTCATTTTGATGATCTGGCATGAACTGTTCAAGAAAAGGAAACTGCGTCCTTGACCTGCGCTACTACCCCATCCCCACCCAACCCTCCCCTTGAAGGGGAGGGCTTACGGCTAGTTTCTCCCCTTGAAGGGGAGGGTGTAAATAATGTACAAGCGAACAGCCTGGTGACATTGCATTACCGGCTGGCGACCGGCGACGATGTGGCGCTGGTCAGCACCTTCGACGGCACACCGGCGACGTTGCAACTGGGTAACGGCGAACTCGCGCCAACGCTGGAAGCTTGTCTGACCGGCTTGGCCGCAGGCGAGCGCCATGTCTTTCTGCTCGAATCGGAACAGGCGTTCGGCCCGCGCAGCCCCGAACTCGTCCAGCGGTTTGCCCGCGCCGATCTGCCGCAAGACGAACTCGAACCGATGGCCATGATCGAATTTTCAGGCCCCGATGGATTGAGCATTACCGGCATGTTGCGCGAACTTGATGCCGATTCGGCGCTCATCGACTTCAATCATCCGCTGGCCGGTCAGCGCGTGCGCTTTGAAGTCGAAATCGTGGGGATACTCGCATAGACATCCTGCTCGCCAACCCGCGCGGCTTCTGCGCCGGCGTCGAACGCGCCATCGCCATTGTCGAGCGCGCGCTGGAAACATTTGGCGCGCCCATTTACGTCCGCCACGAAGTCGTGCACAACAAATATGTCGTCGGCAACCTGCGCGCCAAAGGCGCGGTGTTCGTCGATGAACTCGATCAAGTGCCCGATGATGCCATCGTCATTTTCAGCGCCCATGGCGTATCCAGAGCGGTTGTCGCAGAAGCGGCGCGGCGCGGCCTGCGCGCCTTCGACGCCACCTGTCCGCTGGTCACCAAGGTGCATCTCGAAGTCGCCCGCCATCGCGCTCACGGGCGCGAAGTCGTGATGATCGGCCACAGGGGCCACCCCGAAGTCGAAGGCACCATGGGCCAAAGCAGCGATGGCATGTACCTCGTCGAAAAAGTGGCCGACGTGCCGCAACTCGTTTTGCGCACACCGGAGGCTGTCGCTTACGTCACCCAGACCACTCTCTCGGTCGATGACGCCGCCGCCATCGTCGCCGCGCTACGCGCCCGCTTCCCCGCCATCGTCGGCCCCAAGCGGGACGACATTTGTTACGCCACCCAGAACCGCCAGGACGCCGTGCGCGAACTCGCCGAAACCTGCGATGTCGTCCTCGTCGTCGGCTCGACGACCAGCTCAAACTCCAACCGGCTGCGCGAAGTCGCCGAAGGCAAAGGCCGCCCCGCCCACCTGATCGACGGCCCCGAAGAAATCCAGCCCGCATGGCTCGCCGGTAAACATTGCGTCGGCCTCACCGCCGGCGCTTCCGCCCCCGAAATCCTCGTTGAACAAGTCATCGCCCGCCTCAAAGAACTCGGCGCCAAACACATCCACATCCAGCCCAGCGAAGCGGAACGAATCAGCTTCCCACTACCGAAGCTGCGCTAAACGCGCACAGCCCAAAAAATTACGGGGTTCATCTATCCGATGAACCCCGTTACCTGAACCCTGACCGGGCGGTGTTGCGCCGCCCGTGGATTGCCAGCCGATCAGTTGCTGTTCAGTTCGTGCCAGATCATGCGGGTACCCGGGCTGCGGCCCTGACTGAAGCTGGTATTATCTTCAGGGATATCCACGACTACTTTTCCCGCACCGGCGCCGATTCCCAGCACGTGGCCATGTTTTTTGCCATCCTTATCTCTTGTCTGGAATGTTGTGAGCCCGAACAACGGCGACGAGAAAGTATTGGTCAAGTAGCTCGGTTGCTCGGGGGCGAACCCACTGGTAATAGCATTGAACATATAGAGATAACCCTCTCCCCCTATACTGCACGATTTTTCCGAAGTGGGTCTTGTCGCGGTGACAATGAGCACAGGACCATATTTCTGCGCCGCGACATGGACCAGCTGACCGGTGGGCAGGTTGTAATACCAACCCGCCTCTTTTGCCCAGTTAATAACCGAGCTGGAGGAACTGGCTGATCGCAACTCGCTGGTGGAGACGGAGCCGGATGCGCCGGTGTCTTCGCCCTTGGCAGTGACCGTCTTGTCCCTGATTGCATAGATCGTTCCTGTCTGCGTTCCCCTCAAATCACTCTGGCCCAGATAGCGGCCGGTACCGAAGAAGAGGGCGATACTCGAACTGGCTTTGTCTACATTCGATACCAGCGGCAGCACGGTAATCGGTTTTGCCGTTCCCAGCGAAATGATCTTGTAGGAGACATCCTTGTTGACATCAAAGCCCCAGAGATTGCCGAGCAGGTCGCCGCCATAGATGCGCAAGGCGGTGTTATTCGCGGCCAAATCCGGCACAAAACCGTTCAAGGCCGCCAAGCCGCTGTCGCTGACGCCGGTGCCGATCTTCTTGAGCTTTTTACCAGTGGCGGCGTCGAGCACGAAAACATAGCCTTTCCCGTCACCCGGAGAGGTGTTGTTGTAGCCAGAGGCGATTACCACCACCCAAGTGCCGTTCTTGAGCTTGGTAATTTGCGGCATGCCGTAGGTATAACCCAGATCGTTATCGTATTCGGTATCCGTGTCGTGGAGAGTGGCAGAGAAGGTCCACAGCAGCTTCGGTGAGCCGGGGCTGGTTATGTCGAGCGCGTAAATACCGCGACCACCCTTGCCCAGTGCGCCGACGAGAATCGTCTTCCATGCGCCATCATTGATGTCGCCGGTGACGATCGGGCCGTCAACATAGTACTGGTGGTTTTTCGAATAACTCTGGTCGGCCAGCTTGAAGAGGTTGGGCATGACCTGAGGCGGAATAAAAGCCCACTGCTCCGTCCCGTTCGTGGCATCGAAAGCATGCAACATGCCATCATTGGCCCCTGCATAGACCATTTTTTCACGACCCTCATTCGAGTCCTTGAAAGCACCGTAACCGTCATCCTTGTAGTCGTAGGCGGGTTTGCCGACAAAAACCGGACCCGCATGAATGATATCGCCGAGCACATTTTGGCGCGTACGATAAAAGGCTCCGTAATTCGGGCAGGCCGCTTGGAAGTCGGGCGCGCGCGACCGGTTCTCGTACATATTTTCGCCGCGCAGGTAGTTAACCAGCGTTTCTCCTGTCGCTCGGCTCAACTCAGAACTCAGGTCGGTGGAAGGCTTAGAGCAGCGCTGATCAATTTTTCCCGACTGAAACTGGCTGAGTCTGCTCGTGTCAAACCAAGTTTTTTGTGTGCTGTTGAGATTCTCCCAACGGAACGGCTCAAGGGTGATAGAGCTACTGCCTGACTTGGCGAAGTAAATCGTGCGGTTTTGGCTGTTATTGCCACAGTCGCCGGTGATCTTGTTGTTTAGCTGTCCTTGGGCCCGCCAGACCGGCATGTCGTTGATCTCGCCGGACTCCGGATCAATGGCGTAAGCCTCCATATTGCCATTCCAGTCCACCGTCTGGTAGCTGGCGACATAGACGAGGTTGTCTCCCTCAACCGGCTGCAGGGTGCTGAGCGCCGCAGCCGCGGCAGAACCCTCGGCTTTGCTGATGGTCAAGAACGTCTCTTCCATGGCGCTGACCACATCTTGCGGAGTTTGCGCCGAGAAATACTGGCCGCGCCCATTAACGGCGGCATGCCACAGGTCGTCGGCTTTTGGCAGGGAATGTATATCTTCAAAATAGCCGCCAGCACTTGGTGGCCGAGACCAGTTCTTGGTCCCCTGTCTGATTTCCCAGAAATCGCCCGAAGTCGCGGTCTTGTAGTCGGGCCGGTACTCCAGATAGCCATCCATGCCCAAGCCGACGGTAAAGGTCGTCATGTGCTGCCAAGGCGCCACGTCGTCCAAGGCCGGGTCGCTGCCAGTGGGCAGCACATTCTTTATCTCGAAGTCGCTTTTGTCCTTGCGAAGATCGGTATGGTAGTAATAGTAGGCGACATCGGCCAGCGAGGACCCATCGTCGTCGCGGAGTGACCGCGTATATACATCGCACTCCGGTCGCGTGGCAGGGGGGCATCCGCCGAGAGCGCCGGTCGCGTTGCACTCGACTACCTTGGAAGTGTCTTCGTTACATCTTGGTGTCATCAGGTTGGTGGTGGCAGTGCTGGTCCCGGATATTTTGAGACACGCCGGCGGGTCACTGGTAGCAGTGGCGGTGTTAGCCGTACTGCAGCGAACCCCATAGTCCGGATTGCCGGAATGACCGTCAGTGCGGGGATTGCCATAGATGATGTTGCCAGGCAGGTTATTTCCCTGCTCATCATTCCATGCGCCATCGGTGAATGTAATCGAATAGTTACGCTGACAGGAATACTGCACGGGATCGAGATGAGTGCCGTTGATGGTATGCCTGCCCGCATAAAGCCTGCCTATCCAAGCTAAGGATCGCCGTAGCGGGGTGCCGCCGTCATTGATCGCAGTTCCGATTACATGGTCATAGAATTTGGTGCGCTGGCTCCCCTCAAAATCGCGGATCTGAAGATAAGCCGTGTGATTGCCAACAGCGGCTTCCGTTGTGTCGTTATTATGGATAGTCATAAAGCCAACACGGGCATGAAGGCAGTTGAGGTCATCCGGGTCATCGGGGACGGACCTGCCTTGTACGTCTTTGAAGGCAAGGGTCACCGCCGATTTCAGCACGTTGCCGCGCATCCGGTACCAAGCAAACCAGTTGGCGAAGTTGCGCATTTCTTCGAGGTAAGTGCAATCACTGCCTTTGCAGTCGGTTCGTGTTGGCGCTTTGGGATATGAGTTGCGATCGGGAACGACACGCGTAACCTTCATATTCGAGTAAATCGGGGTTTTGCGGGTTGTGCTCATGGTTTTCCCGCAGTCGCCCGCAGGTCTTATTGCAGTCGTGCCGCTACCGGTAAAGCCTGTACACCATTCGACATCGGCTGTGTAGTACTCGGGGCCGCCAAGAGGGGTGGTGGTGGTGTTGATAGCGGCCGTATTACTACCCCCTGGATAATCCCAAGTAGTACTGTATGTGCTATTCGGGTACATATAGTTGTAACCCGTTTCACCCTCGTTGGCATCCTTGCAATTGGGGTTATTAACGTTACCGGCACCGATGCAGTATTTCCGGTTTGGATAGTGCCTAGCCAGGTCGCGGGTGTCGGTAGTCGCGTTGGTGGCAGAGCCAGCGTTACCCCCTATGCCATAGCCATTGTGTGGCACCTTGTCAAAAGTGGTGTCATTTTCTGCCTTCCAGCCACGGTTGCCGCCTTTGGAACCCAAAGTCACGCCATTGGCGTCCACGGGCGGGGTATAGGTGACTGCCGGGTTATAAGCAAGCCCGTTGGTACCGGACAGCCGCCAACACGGGCGGCGATGTTGGCTATCATAACCGGCAGCATAATCGCCGAGGGCTTCAGCATAATCGCCACAGCTTGTCAATGAGGTGCCAGCATTATTTCTCTGACCATTAACAGCCCCATCCTTCGGGGCGTATCTCTGCATACTGGAGGAGTTATCAAAGTTCAGCATGATATTGGGCAGCACCTGGATCTCGGCACCGTTGACCAGCGGGAAATCAGCCAAGTCGGTAGCTTGGCTTTGCGGAAAAGCGCAGAGCAGGGCGGCGAGTGGAAGGGCTGCAAAATAGCGGGTGATTGATCGATTTTTGTGGAGGGGGGGCATGTTATTCTCCTTTGGTCAAAGGCTGTGACAGCGGCTTAGACGGCAATGAATACCTGAACATAACTCCAAGTGTTGCGCGGGCCGGCCGCGCGGATGGTGACCCGGTAAACCGGGCTGCTGGCTTGGAGGGTGCCTTCCGGGTCGGGGGCTAGAATCAAATCGTTCCGGCTGTTGTAGACGTCGTCACCATCACCAGTGGCGATTGAGTCGCATATGTCCGGGTTGAACGGCCCAGCCTTGTCGCACATGCGCTGAATCACATAACAGGCAACATTACCGGCGGTATCCGTTCCTGTCGCCGGCAGGCAGGTGGGCGTAATAGAACCGCTGCTCGAATGGTGGGTGTTGTCCTCCCACCTGACGTCTGTACCGGTGAGATTGATCCCGGTACGGATTGCGTAGTAGCCGCTACTTGAACTGTCGCTTTCAAGCGCCGTTGGCGAGTCGATTGTCGTTTTCATCAGCCATTTGCGCGCAGCTTCAAGGCCGGCATCGGTACTTTCCCGTGCGGTTTGCCGGAAAGCCATGTTGCTGGCAACCAGAACATTGGTGTCGACCGAGCGGATCAGGGCAATGCCGGCCATTGCCATTGCGGCCAGGGCGATCAGCGCGATGAGCAGGGCAATGCCGGATTGACGATGGGGGCGGGGCAAAAGGAAGGGGTGATGGATTGGGTTCATGTTCACTTCATCCATAGAAGATTTCTGATCGGGATGGTCGACTCGAGTGCCTTGTAGCGGTAACAATCCCAGTCGCCGCCCAAGCCACCGGTGCTGAAGTTGGCCCAAGACGGCCAATTAGCGGTTTGGGTATCAGTAGTGGCGTTGCAACCGCCGGGGCTGGGCTTTTGGTATTCCTCATTGCGTACCAGTATCGCCACGCGGATGGCTTTGATCCGGCGAACATGGACCAGATCACTCGCCGCCATGGTGACTCCGAGGGGGGACCTGATCCCGGCCCATTCGTTATCGGCGTTAACCCATTGGATAGCCTTCCCCGCCTCTCCCTCAGCAGGAACAACGCCATACTGCGCTTTTAGAGCGACGATGTTGGGTGCCACCACGGAGGTGGGGGGCTTGGTAACGAGCGCGTTGCCGAGCGGGGGAGCGCCAAGATCTGCATTCTCGACTTCGAGTTGCTGGTTGCGGATGCGCCAAGTAGTACGATAAAGGCCAGGGAGGCATTGGAGCGAGGTCTTGTATTTCCCGAAGGTGTGCCCCGTATAGCTGGCCGGGAAGTTGAAACCTCTTCCGGGGCTCTTCTGGATGTTCCCGTTGGGATCATCGGAAGAAGAAGAACCGGTTACCGTTATCAGCGCGCAAGTACTGCCCTCAATCATCATGGCCAAGAGGGCCGTGGTGGCCAAAATCCTCGGATCGCAGTTCCGTACCGCCCTGGTGCTGATGTCGGAGGCCGACACGGACTTGTCCTCGGTGAGCATTAAGGTGGCATACCGGGTATCACCATTGTCGCTATTGGGCGATATGTAATGGAGCATGCTGATACTGTCGGAACCTGCGTCGCCATCGTTACGGGTAATGCTTACCACGCTGGATAGCGCAGCGGCCGTTTCCCCCGGGGATGTTCCCGCTATATTGGCGAGCACGCCGCTGCACTGACTGAAGAGTTGGTAATCCAGCCCGGCTCCGGCCGATCGCGCATGCTGCCCCAGCATGTTGATGGCAATGGCGCCATTGCCCTGAGCGTCGGAGGCGCCGACGGTGGTGCGCTTTTGCCGCTCGGAAACTTCGAATACCTGAAAGATGACAATGGTGACGATAAGGCCGATCAGCAAACCGACTATTATTTCGATCAGCGAGAAGCCGTTGTGTCTGCGGATCATGGCGATCATCCTATTGGTTGGCGGAGATCTGGGCGACGGCAATGTGTGTGCTGTTTGCGGTATCACCCGGCGCTACCCAGCTTACTGTTACCGTCACCTCGGTGGAGTCGGTTTTATCGGCGGGTGCCTTGGTGATGTTTGGAGTACAACTGCCGCCGGGCAGGGCTGCTGCCGCTGCTGCGTCGCATGCGGGGCACGTGTTGGCGGCGATATTGTCCCGGTCTAGCCAAAGCGTGGCAATGCACTGGCTGGCCAGCAGGCCGGCATCAATCCGGAACTTGGATTTGGTAGCCGCGCTGGTGGCGTTGGCCTGCAAGCCGACCAGCGCCAGTACGCCAAAGGCAAAGATGAGAATGGCGATCATGGCTTCAATCAGGGATGCGCCCCGCTGCTTGGCCGGTGCTTGCGCCATAGCAGGATTCCGTTGAGTGTTCAGCATTTTCTGGGGTCTCCTGAAGTGTGTACGGCTGGGTCGCAGAGGCGAACCGAGCCGCCTGCCGTGACCGTGACGGTGAGCGGGCGGGTGTTCGGCACAGTCGGGAGGCTGACATCAACGCTCGCAATCGCGGCATCCGGAGGACTCTTTGCGCCTATCTTCGTCGTCCACTGCCGGCCAAGGCCGTTGAAGGCGAAATCGCTACCCGGCGTCGGTCTAATGGTGACTTGATTGAATTTTTCGGTCGACTCTTGCAGGGTATTGTCCGTGCGCACATCAACAATTTGCCAGAAAGTGCTGCCGTCATTGACGAGAGAAAAAATCACCGGAGTGTTCGACTTGATGGCCTCCAGACGGGCCATTTGCAGGCCATTCTTGATGCTTTCCGCAGCGGTGCGGATCTGGGCGTTTCTTATCCAATCCTGAAAGCTCGGAAGGCCGATCATGAGGGCGATGGCAAGCACTGTGATGGTGATGACCAACTCGATCAGGGTGAAACCGCCTGATTTGCGCGCGCATTTTGCCGGTAGGGTTAGCATGATCCGCTCTTTCCCAAGATCCAACACGAATCGCTACTGTGACCGCCCCATGAGGACGGTGTCGACGACGTCTTGGTGTTGCTATTGTTGATCGTGTAAGTGAAACCGGACATTGAGCCTTGCCCTGTTGCCGTTAGCGTATAGGCGCTGGCCGTGCAGGTAGTACCCACGAAGGTGAAAGATGAACTCGTTGTAGCGTCGCTTGCGCAGTCCGGCGCGTCGGCATAGCTGCGGTTGTTGTCATAATAAAGTTCCAGCTTGCTGCGCTTGGCCGCGAGACCGGCAGTGGCCTCCTGAATGCGCGCGTGGGTGGCGTAATCCCGATATTGAGGAATCGCGACCGCAGCCAGTACCGCAACGATGGCGCAGACGACCATCAATTCAATCAGGGTAAATCCCGCGCCGTTGCGGCGCAGCCGTGAACGACCGGTGTGGCGAGGCTTGAAATGGAGTTCGGACATGGTGAGGTACCCCCTTTGGTTGATAAGCGTAGTCAGGTGGATCCGCCGGGAAAAGGGAAATCGGACGAACGGCGGCTTGGTAATGACGAACGGTTAATTATATAATCGCGCCCCGCAGTTGCCGCTTTAGCTCAGTTGGTAGAGCAACCGCTTCGTAAGCGGTAGGTCGTCTGTTCGAGTCAGACAAGCGGCACCAGATTTTTTTCGGGAACTCCATACTTGATTGCCGCCCGCACCCCATGAGCGAGACTTGCTATCACTGCGGACTGGCGATTCCCGCAGGCATTGATTTTCCGGTGGAGATCGACAACCGGCGCCGCGAGATGTGCTGCGCGGGCTGTCAGGCGGTCGCGCAGGCGATTGTCACGGGCGGGTTGATTGATTATTACCGGCACCGAGACGCGCTGCCGGAAAGCCCGCGCGAGGCGATGCCGCAGGCATTGCAGGAGCTTGGCCTGTTCGATCATCCCGATGTGCAAAAGAATTTTGTGCGACCAACCGGCGAGCATGAGCGGGAAGCGGCGCTGATTCTGGAAGGCATCACCTGCGCCGCCTGCGTGTGGCTGAACGAGCAGCATATCGCCCGCCAGTCCGGCGTGACTGCGGTGGATATCAATTACGCGACCCGCCGCGCGCGGGTGCGCTGGGATGAGCGCCGGATCAAGCTCTCGCAAATACTGGAAGCGATTGTGGCCATCGGCTATCGCGCCCATCCCTATGATGTTGCCCGTTCGGAATTAATCGCCCGCAAGGAGCGCAAGGCGGCGCTGTGGCGCTTGTTCGTGGCCGGCTTCGGCATGATGCAGGTGATGATGTACGCCGTGCCGGTTTATCTGGCCGACGAAGGCACGATGTCGGCGGATATCGAGCAACTGATGCGTTGGGCCAGCCTGATTCTGACACTGCCGGTGGTTTTGTATTCGTCGGCGCCGTTTTTCGCGCACGCCTGGCGCGACCTCAAGTTGCGTCGCGTGGGCATGGATGTCCCCGTCGCTTTGGGCATCGGCAGCGCGTTTGCGGCCAGTCTTTGGGCGACTTTGACGGCTTCCGGCGAGGTGTATTTCGATTCGGTGACGATGTTCGTGTTTCTGTTGCTGGGCGGACGTTTTCTGGAAATGGTGGCGCGGCAGAAGGCGGCGCGGGGCGTGGAGGAATTGGCGCGCGCGTTGCCGGCTTTTGCGGCGCGTTACACGCGCTTTCCTGATGGCGAGATTGAGCGCGTTGCGGTGTCGAATTTGGCTGCCGGCGATGTGGTGCTGGTTTCCCCTGGCGAGGTGATTCCGGCGGACGGTACGGTGATTGAGGGCGCGAGCAGCGCCGATGAGTCGCTGCTGACCGGCGAGAGCCGCGCCATCAGCAAGCGGCAAGGGGATGCGGTGATCGGCGGCAGCTTGAACGTGAGCAGTCCGCTGACGCTGAAAGTCGACCGCGTCGGCGAAGCGACGCGGCTGGCGTCGATTCAGCGGCTGATGGAAAGAGCGGCCGCGGAGAAGCCGAAAATCGTCGAGACGGCAGACCGGATCGCGGCGCGTTTCGTCAGCGTGCTGTTGCTGCTGGCCTTGGCAACCGGCGCGTGGTGGTGGTGGGCGGATTCCGCTCAGGCGCTTTGGGTCTTCGTTTCGGTGCTGGTGGTGAGTTGCCCTTGCGCGTTGTCGCTGGCGACGCCTGCCGCTTTGACTGTGGCGACCGGCGTTTTGTCGCGCCACGGCGTATTGGTGACGCGGGGACATGCCATCGAGACGTTGGCCCGCGCGACCCACTTCGTGTTCGACAAAACCGGCACGCTGACCGAAGGACATCCAGTGTTGATGGAAACGGTTACTTTGGGGCGTTTGTCCGATGCTCAGTCGCTGGCGCTGGCGGCGGAAATGGAAACCGGATCGGAACACCCGATTGGGCGGGCGATTAGTGTTGCCGCGGCAGAGCTTGCCGAGCGGCAGCCGATGGGCGTGCGCGGCATCGAGGCCATTACCGGTCAGGGCATCGAGGCCGAGTGGGAGGGCGTGACCGCGCGATTGGGCAGCCCCGGATTCGTGGGCGCTTTGTGCGCGAGCGAAGCGCCTGCGGTACTTCAGGAATGGCAGGCGCATGGCGATACGATTGTCGCTTTGGGATCGGCGGCCGGATGGCTGGCCGCTTTCCGGCTTGCCGACAAGCCGCGCGCCGGAACGGCAGAGGCGATGGCGGCGTTGCGCTCGTTGCGGATTGAGGTTTCCGCGTTAAGCGGCGATGCGCCCGAAACGGTGGCGAGGATTGCCAACGATCTCGGCATCGCTGCGGCAAGCGGCGGCATGACGCCGGAGGGCAAGCACGAAGCCATCCGCCAATTACAAGCGCAAGGCGGGACCGTGGCGATGGTCGGCGATGGCGTGAACGACGCGCCGGTGCTCGCTCAGGCGCATGTCTCGGTGGCCATGGGCGGCGGCACTGATCTTGCGAGGAGCCAAGCGGATATCGTCCTGCTGTCGAATGATTTGCGGCATCTGGCCAGCGGCGTGACGATTGCCCGGCGCACCATGATGGTCATCCGGCAAAATCTCACATGGGCTTTTGCCTACAATCTGATTGCCATCCCGCTGGCCATGGCCGGTTGGGTGACGCCGTGGCTGGCCGGCGTGGGCATGTCCGTCAGTTCCCTGCTGGTTGTCCTCAATGCGCTGCGCTTGCAGAGATCTGCATCCGTGGCGGCGAATGGATCGGAGACGCGCTAAATGGAAATCATGTATTTGCTGGTGCCGATATCCGTCGTGCTGGTGTTCGTGATCGGCGCTGTGTTCTGGTGGTCCCTGCGGCACGGCCAGTTCGAGGATCTCGAAGGGCCGGCTTACCGGATG